>NZ_DAISHJ010000047.1:0-34008 GCF_036822615.1 Aggregatilinea sp.
GGCGCACACGGCGCCATGGCAGCCGCGCCGCCGTCACGAGGCCGACCAGCAGCGCCAGCCCGCCGACGATCCCCGCCACAATCAGCCACACGTCATAGGTGCGCGTATCGGGCGACGATCCCACCGCGTACCCGGCAATCGGCCAGCGGTCGTCCCCGTTATGGGGCCGCTGAATGATTGTGGCCGTATGTACGCCGAAGGGCAGTCCGTCCGCCACGGTCACGAGATCCGTTTCCGGCGCGCGCTCCGGCGAGGTCAGCAGCAGAAAGGCGTTACCGTCACGGTCGTGTGGCAGTGCATTCGCCGCCTCCCCATCGACCGTCACGAACAGGTACGCCATGTAATCATCCCGGTGCACCGGGATCGCCAGGCTGTCGCCCTCGAACGTCAGCGTGATCGTGTTTTCGGTTTCGGGCGTCACCGCGCCAGGATCGGGGATCACCGCGTCTGCGCCCAGATCGCTGAACTGCCAGTTCTCGGAATAAGTCGTGTACGGGTTCTGCACCGCATGCAGGCCGGGAATCAGCGCCTGCGGATCGGGCAGCACGCCCGCTGCGTTCCACTCATCGAACACGGGCGCGACGGCAAATCCCTGCACCGGATCGTCGTCCGGCGCGGCGGGATCCCAGTGCTGCAAGATCAGCCCGCCCGCCCACGGCCATTCACGCAGCGCACGGTCGTAGGCCTCGCGGGTATAGTCCGCCCGCTGTGTCGCCGTGGCGCTGCCCCAGATCGACGGCGGCCCGCTCCATCCATCGGGCAGCGCGTTCCAGCCGAAGTTGCTGCCCCACAGCGGTTTCGTGCCGTCGCCGTGCCTGACCATCTCCTCGCGCAGCAGGATCAGTCGCGAGAAGTTGAGCACGTCCTCATCCACGCGCAAATCGTCCGGTCCGCTGTCGAAACCGTACGGTTTGCCCGCCGCCGCGTCGAAGTACGGCCCCGCGTCCAGCTCGTACATCGCGCGCAGATACAGCACATCACTGAGATTGCGCGGCCCCGTCTCGACCGTCGGCGCGAGCGCGGCGGCAATCACCTGTGCGTCTTCGTCCACGCCGTGAATCGCGCCGTACGCTTCGCGCAGCACGGCGACGTACAGCGCCGGGCGCACGTCCAGATTACCCCAGTGCGAGGTAATGTTCGGCTCGTCCCAGATCTGGTACTGCGTGATCGTCTCGCCGTAGCGTTCCGCGACAACCCGTGCGAAGTCCGCATACTGGCTGACGCTGGCGGGCGGCGCGTAGGGGTGGTCGGGGGCCAACTCGTGCCGCGCCCAGGCGGGCGTGCCGTCCAGCACGGCGACGATCTGCAGCCCGGGATGCGCCGCGACCGCGTCCACCAGCGTATCGTATGCCGCCCACTCGAACTGCCCCTGCTCCGGCTCGATATCCTGCCACAAAAACGGCTGCCGGACCCACGTAAACCCGGCCTGCTCGATCTTATCAAGCTGGTCGTTGAGTTCGTCTGGGCCGTACTGCCGCAGATCGACATTCACACCTGCCAGTGGCAGTCGCACCGGAAGATCGGACATCTCGGCGGCATTCACCCATCCGCGCGTATGGATGTTACGCTGCTGCTGTGCCGATGCAGCCGCGACGATACTACCCAGCACCAATATGGCGCAGGCGATCAAAATGGAGGCTTTGAATTTCATGGCTCACGTGACCAACGGGGGCGAGAAGACTGTCCATCACTGGTGATCTGCGTGCCTTCCCCGGTCTGCACGTCGACGATCCACAGGTTGCTCTGGTAAATCAGTGCGATCTGGCGTCCCGTGGGGCTCCACGCGATGCCATCTTCCGGGTCGGGTCGCAGCCCGGATCGGCTGGAGCCGGGGAACACGAGCCGCGCGTTACTGCCGTCCGAGTCCGCGATCCACAGGTCGTACTGTGCGCCAGGGCTGTTCAGCGGATCGCGCGCCTGGAAGTACGCGATGGAATACCGCTCATCGCCCACCGCATCGATCGTCGGCGGCGAGTACGTCGGCGTGGTCCAGATGCCGGTCTGCGTCAGGAACGGAGCGATCAACAGGCTGTCCGCCGGATTCGCCACAGCCGTATCGAAGATGATGCTGTCCTCCGGCGATTCGGATCCATACGGCGCGCCGTGAATCGTGGTGATCAGGTGTCCATCCTCCGACCAGGACAGCGTCGGCACCCACACCCAGTAGCTGACCAGCGCCGTTGCGTATTCGGGGAAGCTGAGCAGCGTCTGGAAATCGCCTGTTTCCAGGTTTACCAGCCCTACACTGTCCGCCAGCGCCCAGGCGACATGCGTCCCGTCATCGGACCAGCGATAGCGCCGTCCCCAGTACGCATACGCGCCGATACTGTTCTGCGGCACGATGTCATCCACGGCCACAGTATCACCCGTGGCGGGGTCCAGTTCCATCACATACAGGTCGTTATAGGCCTGCCAGTTCGGTACGTCGTTCACTGGGGAGGCGGTCGAGTAGCTCACCGCCGGGTTTTCGCGCCCCGGAACCCACTGCGCGTAAATCACGTCCGTCGGCACGAGCTGCACCGCATCCGGCGCGCTGGCGCCCGTATTCATCACCGCCCACAACTCGTTCGAGAATTCGGGATCGTTCGGATCGGCGGTGCTGACCGTATACACCAGCCGCAGGCCATCCGCCGAGAGATCGAACACGCGCTTATCAAGCTGTTCGCCGCTGGTCAGCGGGCGCAGCAAATTAGTGTTGTTATCGATGATCATCGCCTGCCCGCCGGAAATGAACGCCAGCCGCCCATCAATGGGTACGGACGTATTCGGCGGCGCGACACCCACCGCGATCACTTCATCCCGTGTGGTCACTTTCGGCGTGCGGCTCGATTCGGACCGGTCGCCGATCTGCTGGCCGTCCTGCTCCACGATGCGGTAGCACACCGTTTCGACGCCCGCGACCCCCGTCTGGATCACCTGCCGCTCGCCCGCTGCAAGCTGGTGCGTCGGCTGCTCGATCACGTTCGGCTCAACGGGCTGATCTTCGCACTCGGTGCGTTCCACCACGCGCGACACGGCGATCCGCATCCCGTTCGCCAACTGTGTATACAGTGGCGGGTTGACCTGATCGAGATCGTTCACCGTCACGCCGATCGACTGCAAAAACTGCCCGACCGACATCTGACGGCTGTACGTGTACACACGATTCGTGCCGTCCACGCTGACGGTCACGCTGTATTCGCCGGACCCCGATCCGCCTTTGTTGTCGCAGGCAGCCAGAAGCCCTGCCGCCAGCACCAGGACCAGCATAAGAATGATATTCTGTCGCTTCATCGTCAGTTGACCGTCACCGAATGGGCGGGAGAGCACAGGCCACCCGCAGGATCGCGCGTAACGAAGCACGCGTCAAGCTGTTGTACCATATTAATCAGGACGCGCTGATTTGATCAAGAAAAGGGTGGGCATCGTGTTGAATCCGGCTGCGAGTGCATACAGTGCCAGTCTACCAGAAGTTGATACGGCGCGCTTGCCGGAAAACGCCTTGTTCCTGGCAGAAGGGCGCATCTATCAGGTGATCGAAGCCAGGTCGGGCGGATTCCACAAAGCGCGCGAATGGCGGCAGGGTGAATCGACTGATGTCGCGCTCGTTCCCGGTTCCCTGCCCGCCCGCTACCTCCCGGTCATCCGGCGAGGGCGCGTGCTACCCGTCTACCGCTCCCGGCAGGAACTCCGCGACGCCGACCGCCCAAGCTGCTTCGTCTTTCCCACTGAAGCGCTCGCGCTCGATGCCGCCTATCTGGATACGGCCCTCATCCAAAGTTCGGGAGCCTATGTCCGCACCCAGGACCGCGAACCCGCCTTTGCCGTCACCGATGGCGCACACATCTTCCGCCTGTACTACTTCCGCCAGACGGTGCATGGCTGGCTCGCGGACCTGTCCAGCCTGCGCGATCAGCCGCGCAACTTCGCGCCGCGCGCCCACACCGAAGGCCCCGGTTACTGGCGGCTGTTGGACACCTGGACCGAATCCACCGGCGCGATCGATATGACGCAGCCTTCCATGCGCCTGATCGATCTGTCGGACGTTGGTGGCGACACCGTGCCACACGTCCCGCCCGACCTTACCTGATCTACCTGCTCTACCAACCACTTTCCTGAAACACATCACCCCTGGCGTTTCCACCAGGGGTGATTTTTCTTGAGTCGTCCTGCAAAGGCTTACTGGATGCCCGCCGCCTGCTTGACCGCCCCCAGCGTTTGCAGCGCGGTCAGGTTGCGCACGTTCGCGCCATAGCTCAGCGACGCGTCCGTCAGGTCGCCTGCGCCCAACGGCGAGACGCTGGCCGGATCGCTGATGCCGCGCTCTTGCATCGCCCGCCAGACATTCCACAGCGGGATCTGCGACTGGGTCGCCACTTCCACGATCGCCGCGTTGTAGTCCGCAAGCTGCTCGGTCGTCGCGCTCGCGTCCGCCGGGATGGTCGCCAGCACGGGGATCGACCCGTACGTGCTCATCACCTGGAACACGATGTTCTGAATCTCCGACCGGAACTGCGCCGGGTCCATGAACGTGACGTTGGCCGCGCTGAAGCTGACGAACGCGATGCTGGGCTGCTTGTGCAGCATCGCGCAGTCCAGGATCGTCGCTGCACCAACCGTATCGCACGGCGGCGCGGCGGGCGCGCTCATCGCCAGTTGATCCGGGCTGAAGCCCTGCTGCGCGGCAGCGCTGCTCGCATTGAAGCTGTTGATCGACGGATCGTTCGGATCGATGGATGTGGCGCGGAAGAACGTGATCGTCGAGTTGAGTGAATCCGCGTAGCTGCCCAGATCCACCCCGTCTACCGCGTACGGCACGAGGAAGTTTGTGCTGCCCACTGCCTCGTCTCCGATCTTGGCGAAGACGCCCGGCTGGATGCCGATGCCCAGCCCACCCTGGTAGATGAGGCTGATGGTGCTGGCAACCTGCTGCGAGATCTCCGGCACGACCGGATAATCCATCAGGTTCAGCCCCTGGGTCGCTTCTACCACCGTGACCTCGAACGAGCCGTTGGTCACGCCGCCGCGCCCATCATCCGCCGTCAGATCGATTACCGTCGTCCCCGGCGCCACGCCTTCCAGCAGCACGGAGTTGTTGTCGATCGCCGTCGCCTGGACGATTCCCGGTGCTTGCGGCAGCGCCGTCAGCACGATCGGATCGCCGTTCGCATCCGTGATCGTCAGCGGCACGGTGATCTGTTCCCCGATTTGCAGCGATTGCGCCCCGACCGGTGGGATTTCCGGCGCGGCATTCGATCCGGTAACCGTCACGACGAAGCTCACCGACGCCATCGCGCCCTGAGCGTCTGTCGCATCGACCGTCACCGTCGCCGCACCTGCCGCGATGCCCGTCAGCGAGACCTGTCCCGCGTCCGCCGACGCCAACACCACTGCCGGGTTATCCGACACGGCACTGAGCGTCACAGCGTCCCCGTTCGGATCGCTTACCGTTACCGGCACGTTCAGCAGTTGGCCTTCGACCACTGCCTGATCGCCAATCGGCTCCACAACCGGGGCCGCGTTCTGCTGCGGCACATCCACCATGAAGCTCGTCGTAACCGGGGGATTCACGGCGTCGGAAAGCGTCAGCGTCACCGTCGCCTGCCCCGGAGCCTGGGCTTCGAGGTGGATCGATCCGGCTTGAAGTACGCTGGCGATCACCACCGCCGGGTTATCCGACTGGGCGTCCGCCGTCAGCGGATCGCCGTCCGGATCGAGCGCGTTATAGGGCACGTCTACCATCGCCCCTGCGCCCACCGTTTGCGCCGAGATGCCATCCACGCTGGGCGCGCCGTTCAGCGGCTGCACCGTGACGTCGAATGACACACTGGCGATGGCGCTCTTGTCGTCGCTGGCGGTCACGGTAACGGAAGCCGTGCCCGCCCCCGCGCCGCTGATATCCACCGACGCACCGTTCAGCACCACCGCCGCTACACCGGGATCGCTCGACACCACGTCCAGCGTGACCGGATCGCCGTTTGGATCGGTCGCCGTCACCGGCACGTTGATCATCTGTCCCACGGTAATCGTCTGCGGATCGATCGGCTGGATCACAGGCGGCGCGTTCTGCTCTGTGACGGTTACGGTAAACAGCACCTGCACCGCCGGATTCACGCCATCGGTCACGGACAGTGTCACCGTCGCCGTGCCCGCGTTCTGCGCGACCAGCGAAACCAGTCCCGGCGTCGTCACGTTCGCGACGACAACGTTCTCGTTATCAGAAGCAGCGGACGCCGACAGCGTATCGCCTTCCGCATCTACTGCGTTATACGGCACATCGAGCACGCCGCCCACCGCCAGCGTTTGCGCCGCGATCGGATCGACGGTCGGCGGCGTATTTGCGGCAGCGACGCTCACCTGGAACGTCATATTTGCTTCGCCGCCCTGCCCGTCCGCCGCATTGACGGTGATGTTCGCCTGCCCCGCCGTGAGGCCCTCCACGACCACGTCCGAGCCGCTGGCCGCTGCCACTGCGACACCCGGCGCATCCGACTGGGCATCCAGCATTACCGGATCGCCGTTCGGATCGCTGGCGACGATGGGCACGTTCAGCGTATCCCCCGCGCCCATGCTTTGCGCGCCGACCTGTTCGATCGCCGGGGCGATGTTGCCCTGCGCGACCGTCACGATAAACGGCATCGTCGAGGCCGGGTTCACACCATCGCTCACCGACAGCGTCACCGTTGCCTGTCCCGCGCCGATACCCGCCAGCCGGATCACGCCCGCCTGCGGCACGGTCGCGGTCACCACAGCTTCGTTATCCGACTGCGCCACCGCCGTCAGCGCATCGCCATTCGGATCGGTCGCCGTGTACGGGACGTCCAGCGTCGCGCCCACTTCGAGCGCCTGCGGCGGGATGTCGGTCACCACAGGCGGCGCATTTTTCGACTGTACCGTGACCTGGAAGATCACGTTGACCACCCCTCCCCTGCCATCGCTGAGCGTCACCGTGACGTTGGCCGTCCCCGCGCTGTTGCCGCCGATGCGGACGGTGCTCTTATCCGGCACGCTGGTATTCACCACGGCCAGATTATCGGAGGAAGCTGTCAGAGTCAGCGGATCGCCGTCCGGGTCGGACGTGGTTACCGTCAGCGCGACGATATCCCCCACGGTAATCGTCTGGTTCGGAATGGGGCTGAGCGATGGCGCGCGGTTCTGCCCCTGCACCGTCACCACGAAGGCTGTACTGACTGTCCCGCCGCGATTGTCGTTCGCCGTGACGACCACCGTCGATTGTCCGGCGGTCAGTCCCGAAAGCGTAATTTCACGCGTGCCGCTTACGGTCGCCCCCGCTACCGCTGGCGCGCTGGACGACACGAACAGGTTCACCGCATCCCCATCAGGATCGTTCGCCGTCACGGGCACAACTACAGTCTGGCCCGCCGTAAGCTGCTGGCTGGGAATCGGGTTGAGGGTCGGGATCTGGTTTGGGCGAACGGTCGGCGTCAGGCTCGGCATCGCGGTAGGCGTCGTGTTCGAAACGCGAATGCCGGTCACGCGATAGTCTACGTCCGTGCCGTCGTTCAGCCACACGTGCACCCGAATCTGGTACATGCCATCCGGGATCAGGGTCGTGTTCCACGCGCCAAGCCCGCTATTGAGCACGATATTCGTGCGCTGCGGCGGCGTCAGGAACGGATACCACAGGTTGCCTGGGTTCGGGTCCGGCCCCCACTCCAGCGCATACTGCACGAAGCGCGGATGGCTGGCGCTGCCGACGATCGTCACGTATCCCGCGATCTGGCTGCCACTCACCGGGTAGGAGATGCGCACGTCATACGGAAACGGCGTGGCGCTTGAAAATGCGGGCGTCCACGTGGGCAGCGGGCTGGGGATGGCAGGCGGCTGGATCACCAGCGGCGTCGAAGTCGGCACCGCAGCAACCGCCGTCCACGTGGGCAGCACGGTTGGGGAGGCAAGCTGATCCGCCCCGCTTGGCGTGCGCGTAAACGGCGGTGTGATCGTGGCCGCGCCCAGAGTAGGATTGCGCTCGCTCTCACGATCGTTGCCGCCACATGCCGCCAACAGAACGACCAAGACGGTCAAGCCCACAAGGAGCAGCGCAAGTCGTTTCCGCGTCATAAGTCCCATCCCCCTCATCTCTCCGGTAAGGCCCAGGGTAAGTTTATATATGCGCTCTAGTATCATTGTACGCTGGTTGGGAAGCACAGACAAAGCGCCTGCCCACCGTACAACACACGTTCGCCCGTTCATCGCCGCACGATTTGGGCACAAGGCAACAAAAAAGGGCGAGCACACGACGGTTGCTCGCCCTTTAAGTTCAGTCCATCAGGCGCTTACTGCGTATCCGCGAGGCCCAGCAGGCCCATCTGGATGCGCGGCTGGCGCGCCTTCTCTTCGTCCTTGCCGAAGCGAATCACTTCGCCGGTATCGGTGATGGCTTCCACCGCGAGGCCGAGGCTCTGAAGCTCCTTGACCAACACGCGGAAGCTCGCCGGAACGCCCGGCTCCTCGATCGGCTCGCCCTTGACGATGGCCTCGTACGTCTTCACGCGGCCCTGAACGTCGTCGGACTTAACCGTGAGCATTTCCTGCAGCGTATGCGCCGCGCCGTAGGCTTCCAGCGCCCACACTTCCATTTCACCGAAGCGCTGGCCGCCGAACTGCGCCTTACCACCGAGCGGCTGCTGCGTCACGAGGCTGTACGGGCCGGTCGAGCGGGCGTGCACCTTGTCTTCGACGAGGTGGGCCAGCTTCAGCATATGGATGATCCCGACCGTTACCGACTGATCGAACGATTCACCCGTCTTGCCGTCATACAGCTTCTGCTTGCCGAAGATCGGCACAGGGATGTCGTAACGGAGCGATACGCGCCGCGCCACTTCGCGCAGTTCGTCTTCGCTCAGGCCGTCGGGCGGCATCTCGCCGGTCACGTCATCGATCCACATCAGCATCGTGACGTAGCGCGCATTCAGATCGCGGCGGTTGCGCTCATCTAAGCTGACCGTTTCTTCACCGAACAGCAGCACGTCCGCCGGATCGTAACCCAGCTCGCGCAGCCACTCGGCCAGAACCACACGCCGCGCGTAGATCTCGTCCAGCGCGAGGCGTTCCATGTCATACGTACCTAACTGGCCCAGCCAGTGATCGATGTAGAGACGACGGACCTCGGCGTCATCTTCGAGGTACTCGGTATCGTACTCTTCTTCGCGCAGCCATTCCCACGCACGGATCGCAATCGCCTTCCACGCACGGTCGATCAGCCAGGCGCGGCCCAGTTCCGCTTCGATTTCCATTTCGTCCGCGCCGTCGAAGACAGGCGTAATCGCACGGAAGCCCAGGCGGTCGGCAGCCCAGCCGAGGTGCGTTTCGAGCACCTGGCCGATGTTCATACGACCGGGTACACCCAGCGGGTTCAGGATGATATCGATCGCCGTGCCGTCTTCCAGGAAGGGCATGTCCTCGATCGCAACCACCTTGGAGATAACACCCTTGTTCCCGTGGCGACCGGCCATCTTGTCACCCTGGGTCAGCTTGCGCTTCTGCGCCACGCTGACACGGACCATCTGGTCCACCCCGGCGGGCAGGTCGCGATGTTCCTCGCGCGTGAAGATCTTGACGTCTACGACCTTGCCCTTTTCACCGTGCGGCAGGCGCAGCGACGAGTCTTTCACTTCGCGGGCCTTCTCACCGAAGATCGCGCGCAGCAGCTTTTCCTCCGGGCTGAGTTCCTTCTCGCCCTTCGGAGTGATCTTGCCGACCAGGATGTCGTTCGGCCCCACTTCCGCGCCCACGCGGATGATGCCGTGTTCGTCCAGGTCCTTCAGCGCGTCCTCACCGACGTTCGGGATGTCGTAGGTGATTTCTTCCGGTCCCAGCTTCGTATCGCGCGCTTCGACTTCGTGCTTCTCGATGTGGATCGAGGTGAACTTGTCATCGCGCACCAACTGCTCGCTGATGAGCAGTGCATCTTCGTAGTTGCCACCTTCCCACGACAGGAAGGCGCACAGCACATCATGGCCGAGCGCAAGCTCGCCGACGATGGTCGAGGAGCTGTCCGCGATAACCTGCCCCGCGTCGATGAACTGGCCCTTCTTGACGACCGGGCGCTGGTCGATGCAGGTCGATTGGTTCGAGCGGTTGTATTTGCGCAGGCGGAAGGTACGAACACCTTCTTCCGTGCGCACCATGATCTGATCGCCCTCGACCGAAACCACTTCGCCGCTCACGTCCGACACAAGCACCTGCCCCGAGTCGTACGCGGCCTGGCGCTCCACGCCCGTGCTCACAATCGGCACGTCCGGCTGGAGCAGCGGCACGGCCTGACGCTGCATGTTGGAACCCATCAGCGCACGGTTCGCATCGTCGTGCTCCAGGAACGGGATCAGCGCCGCCGAAATTCCAACGATCTGGCGCGGAGCCACGTCCATGTAGTCGATGCGGTTGCGTGAGGCCACCAGGAAACGCTGGTGCTGCCGGGCCGACACGCGCTCGTTGACGAACTCGTTAACCCCGCCCAACTGCGCATTCGCCTGGGCGATAGTGAAGCGGTCTTCCATGTCCGCCGAGAGATAACCAATTTCGTCGCTGACGAACGGCACCACCGGCACGCGCTCGACGCCCGCCTTCTGCAGACGTGCGATCAGCGCCTGATCGACCACGGTGCCCATCTCGATCACGTCGTCCGTGTTGGGCAGTTCCAGGTCTTCGCGCAGCGCGCGGCCCGGCAGACGATCGTCATCCAGCGCCAGCTCGCGGTACACCTTGCGGTACGGCGTTTCGATGAAGCCGTATTCGTTCACGCGGCCATAGCTCGCCAGACGACCGATCAGGCCGATGTTCGGGCCTTCCGGCGTCTCGATCGGGCAGATGCGGCCATAGTGGCTGTGGTGCACGTCGCGGACATCGAAGCCCGCGCGCTCGCGGCGCAGACCGCCGGGGCCCAACGCGGAGAGCGTACGCTTGTGCGTCAATTCGGCCAGCGGATTGGTCTGGTCCATGAACTGCGACAACTGGCTGGACCCGAAAAATTCGCGGACCGCCGCCACTACCGGTCGGATGTTGATCAGTGACATCGGAGAGAGATTATCCGACTCACGGATGGACATACGCTCGCGGATCACGCGCTCCATACGGCGCAGACCGATACGCAGCGAGTTCTGGATCAGTTCACCAACCGTTTTCACACGGCGGTTGCCCAGGTGGTCGATATCATCCGGCTCTTCAAGGCCGTTGTCGATCAGGATCATGCGCTCGACCAGTTTGACGAGGTCGAACTTGGTGATCGTCCGGCGTGAGCGCGGCACGATGTCGTCGATGCGCAGGCGCTGGTTGAGCTTATAGCGCCCCACCCGCTCCAGGTCGTACCGGCGCTGGTCGAACAACTGGCTTTCCAGGTATTCGCGCGCGTTGTCGAGCGTGGGCGGATCGCCGGGACGCATGCGCTTGTAGAACTCAAGCAGCGCCGCTTCCGCCACGGACACGCCGTCGCGCAGATCCCACTGCGGCTCCATGCGAATCGTGCCTTCGATATACCGGTGGTCGGGGTTGTTATCGACCTCCTTGTAAATCGCCAGCAGTTCTTCGTCGGTGCCTTCTTTGATCGGCGAATTCTCGTCGAAGCCGTCGGTCACGGCGGCCAGGGCGCGCAGCAAGATCGTCACCGGGATGGTGCGCTTGCGGTTGAACTTGATCGCCAGATAGTCGCTCTTGCGTGTCTCGAACTCCATCCACGCGCCGCGATCAGGGATCATCTTGGCCGTCGCCAAACGGCGACCCGTCGTGCGGTCTTCCTCGGCGTCGAAGTACACGCCGGGCGACCGGATCAACTGGCTCACCACGACACGCTCGGAGCCATTGATAATAAACGTGCCTTTTTCGGTCATGAGCGGGAAGTCGCCCATGAAAATATCGGAAATGACGACCTCATCACCCGCAGCGCGGTTGATGAGCGCGACCTTTACATACAGGGGGGCAGCGAAGGTAATGTCACGCTCAAGGCAGGTTTCCTCAGGGTATTTCGGCTCATCGAACCAGTAGGTCAGGCCGAATTCCTTTGCCTCTCGTGTGCTGCCGGGGAAATAGAGCCTCAGATTACCGTTGAAGCTCTCAATGGGGCTGATCTCGTCGAATAGCTCGTTGAGGCCTTCTTCATAGAAGCGCCGGAAAGAATCGAGCTGAATTTCGATCAGTGAAGGCAGGTCATGCACTTCCAGTGTGCGTGCATAGTTCTTTTCATCTAGCCGCCGCTGCATTCACCACTCCTCGAGGTTACTCAATACGTACTGCCAACGAAGCCCGGGTGTTGACCAATGTGTGAGGAATAGGAGAGTACGTTCCTCGTCCGTCATTCAGCTTTCAGTCGCTTGAGGGTTACATTGTTTTTGGACAAATGGGGTTTACAAGAACAAGTAGTATAGCACGAGTTCGGCGAGAGTCAACACCTAAATGCTCACAAGGCGCAAATTGTCTTGCGCGTGAGCTATCAGATCTGGGATATGCGATTATACATGGGCCACTCCCTCCCGACTAGCCCCAACTTTCGCCCGCCGATCTCCTACTCCAACTGGTCTCGTGCCAGGAAATAATCGCAGTGCATCGTCAGCGGACAGCGCTCGCATTCCGGCCCGCGCGCGTGGCAAATCTGCCGCCCATGCTGGATGATGTTCAGGTGTGCCGGGAAGTATTCCTCCGGCGGGATGATGGCTTCCAGAATCACATGCGCCTGATCCGCGCTGATCTTCGGGCCGATCAACCCCAACCGCCCCGTAACTCGGTGTACGTGCGTATCGACCGGGAACGCGGGCCGCCCGAACGCGAACAGCAGGATGATCGCCGCCGTCTTTGGCCCGATGCCGTGCAGCCCTGTCAGCCACGCTTTCGCTTCCGGCACGCTTAAGTCGTTGAGAAAGTCGAGCGTGATCCGCCCGTTGTCCTGCGTGATGGTGCGCAGCGCCTCTTGAATGCGCGGGGCTTTCTGATTTGCCAGCCCAGCGGGCCGGATCGTCGCAACGATGTCGCCCAGCGGCGCATCCCGGACCTCTTCCCAGCTCTCGTACCGCGCCTTGAGCGCGTCGAAGCCCTTGTCACGATTCGTATCAGACGTGCTCTGGCTCAGGATGGTGCTCACCAGCTCGTCCACCGGGGGCAAAAAGGGACGCCACTCAGGAAAACCGTAAGTGGCTTCCAGAATCGTCGCAATGTCGCGGTAGCGGCGCTGTTTGTACGCCAGCGTGTCGGCGTCAAGTGGAGCGCCCTGTGCCTGCTGTGCCATAAAGTTCTCTGTTTCGTTTATCGTGTGTGACAGTGTGCCAGGATTTGTTTATGTCGTGATCAAAACGTGATCGAACAGGATCAAACCACCAGTGCATCGTACAGCCGGTCGAGGCTGAGATCGTTGGCCACCGTTTCCCGCGTGCGCAGCGTCAGCGACGCCGCCGCAATCCCCAACCGCATCGCCTCGTCCAGGGGCATCTCGTTCAACAGCCCGAAGATCACCGCCGCCGTCAGCGCGTCTCCCGCTCCGGTTTTATCCATCACGGGCGTGCGCAGCGCCGGGATCTGCCCTGCCCCGCTGCCGTCCGCATAAGCCAGTCCATGCTCGGCTAGCGTCACGATGGCGATCTTCACGCCCGTATTGACGATCCGCTGCGCGAGCGCCACGGCGGCATCCCTGGTTGTCAGCGGCTCGTACTCGGTGCGCAGTAGCGTCGCGGCCTCGAAAGCGTCCGGCGCGACCATGTGGATCTGCGGAAGGTACGGCAGCAGCTTGGCCGCCAGCGTCGGAGAGGTCGGATCGACGCACACCGGCAAATCGTACCGCTTCGCCAGCCGGAATGCCGTCGCCAACGCCTTGGGGGACAGATTCGCATCCAGGGCGATCATCGACGCGTGCGAAAACAGATCCTGGTGGTGCAGCAAATACGAAGAAGAGATCGCAGTCACGATGTCGTAATCGCTGAGCGCGACGATCAACTGCCCTTCGGCGTCCACCAGCGCCAGATACGTGCCGGTTTGCCGATCGGGTAGGCGCAAAACGTAGCTGGTATCCACGCCGGTTTCTCTGGTGCGCGCCAGCATACTCTCGCCGCTGCGATCGTCTCCCACTGCCGACAGCAGGATCGTGGGCACTTCCAGCCGAGCCAGATTTTCGGCAATATTGCGTGCCACACCGCCCACGGTCGTACGGATCGCACCCTGGTTCGAACGCCCCATTTGAAGCGGCTCGCCCGAGCGTCCTTTGATGTCGATACCGGATGCGCCAATTACAAGGACAGGCTGGTCGGCCTCCATGCCACGCTGCTCCTTCGCTAGTTCGTGCCCGTTCAGAGGCGGCTATCCCGTCACCAAACCGTTGTAGTGCCCCCGGCTGCGTCTCTTGAATTGTGCACCAAACCCCGCCCAGCGTCAAAGTATGCGCGACATTATCGATTTGTAATTGCCCATTTACAGGATCTCCACCCCCGCTGCGACTTGCCAACTCGCCCGGAACGGACTATACATAAGCTCGCTTCGTGCAATCGGTGCACGGGGCGGTGAGACGGTTCGAAAATTGGGAGCATACGGGATGATGTTAGGGGACTTTGACCAGCAAGATGCCAGCACGCCCAACCTCGAACAACTGCTGCAAATCGGCATTCAGTCCGCTCGGCAGGGAAACGTAGAAAATGCGCGCGTCATCTTCCAGCAGGTGCTTGACGCCGACAAAAACAACGAGCGTGCCTGGTTGTGGATGGCTTCCGTCGCAGAAACCTCCGCAGACCGGCAGCGCTACCTCCGCACCGTGCTGACGATCAATCCGGATAACCATACGGCCCAGCGTGAGCTGAAGAAAGTCGAGTCGCGCCGCCAGTCCAACAACAGCCGCGTGCTCGTCTATGGCAGCATCGCGCTGGCAGTGAGCCTGATCCTGATCGCCGTCGCCGTGATTGCGCTCGTTGTGCTCTAGCGCGGCTGTGCGCGGTTCTCTCAATGCTGTACGGTAACACGGGCGCGCGGGCGCGGACAGCACCGGATCTGACAGCGGAACGCGGATTGGTACTGCATTCCGGTTCCGCTGTGCCGGATCGCGCACTGCGCATATACTGGCCCCGCTGCCAGTCCGCATAAGGATACCAAGCTGTGGCACAAAACGAACCGCATTTCCTCCTGCGCGAAGCAATCCGGGCTGCCCAAAAAGGCGACTCGGCGGCGGCGCGGCGCATGCTTGAGCAGGTGATCGGCAACGATCCGCGCAACGAGCTGGCCTGGATCTGGATGGCGACCGTCGCGGAATCCGACCGCGAGCGGCGAACCTGCCTTATGCGTGTTTTGGAGATCAACCCCAGCAACGCCCGCGCCCGACAGGCGCTCGACAGGCTCGAAGGCGCTACAGGTTCCTCCCGCCGCTCGACAGCGGCTCAGTCAACCCCGCGACGCACTACCCCACGCCGCAGCCTCTCCCCGCTCTATGCTGTCGTGGGAATTCTGGCCGTCGCCATGATCCTGGTGGGGCTATTTCTGCTCAACCGGTCCCTGAACGACGAGGACACACCGGCGACTGCCACTCCCACTGCCAACGTGGTAGCGGTCGCGCCCGCCGGGCCGACCCTCACGCCGACCAGTATGACGCCGAGCGTCACGCCGCTGCCGACCTCGCGGCTGGCCGACCGCACGCAGGAGCCGCTGCCGCCCACCTGGACGCCAACTGCCACCTGGACCCCCTCACCGACGCCGGAGCCAACCGAGATCCCGGCATTGGACACCTATACCCTGCTCGTGTCGCAGCAGGCATCGGACGGGACGTGGAACGTGGTGACCATGCGGGCCGATGGCACAAACCCCGAACCGGTGACGTTCAGCCTACCCGCCGATCTCGCGGAAAATAATACACTCACATGGTTGGGCGCTTACGATGCGTCGTACTCGCCCGACAGGTTGCAGATCGCGGTCGTGGGATCGCTGCGCCAGGACGCGCCCGACGGCAACCCCGACAACGTGCTGATCTACCAGGAGTTGTTCACCGGTCCGGCGGCGGGCGGCGAGCTGCGCCAGATCACCGCCATGCACGCCGAGCTGGCCGACATCTCGTGGTCGCCGGATGGCACGCAGATCGTCTTCACGGCCACAGCCGAAGGGGACTTTGACGTGTATACTATTGCCTCGGGGGGCAGCGCGCCGAACCGTCTGACGGACAACAGCGGCGCGGATCGGTATCCAACGTGGTCACCCGACGGCCAGACGATCGCGTATGCGGCGGCCCTGGCAGGCTCAGACTCGTTTGAAATCTGGCGTATGCCCTCCGTGGGTGGCGAGCCGGAACAACTGACCGAAGCGGAAAATGGCAGTTTTGCGCCAGCCTATTCGCCAGATGGCAGGTGGATCACGTTCATTTCTGACCGGTCCGGCGACGAAGATGTGTACTTGATGAATGCGGATGGCACGGGCGAGCGAGTCATCACGATTAACGACGACTATGATGCACTCGATCCGTCGTGGTCGCCCGACAGCGAATGGATCATTTACAGCTCCAGGCTGAATGGCGATTTTTACCAGTTGGTCGCCATCCGGCCCGACGGCACTGAATTTCAACAGCTTACCGACAGCGACGTCGACTTGCGCTATGCGCATTGGACGCCTGCCAGTTAACGCACTCACCAGATTATTCGAAGCGCGGGAAAACGTGACAATCAATACAGGGCAAGGGGGAGCATGAGCGAGTCAGGGACAAATCCACAGGTCAATGACCTGCTCGAAAAGGGGATCAAGGCGGCGCGCGCAGGCGATAATGCATCCGCGCGGCAGGCCCTTGAGGAGGTCGTCAAGCTGGACCAGTACAACGAAAAAGGCTGGTTCTGGCTGGCCGCCGTCGTCGATACTGTCGAGGAAAAACGCGTCTGCCTGGGAAACGTGATCGTCATCAATCCCAACAACCGCCGCGCCCAGAATCTACTCAGCCATCTTGAGGAAGAAGAGATTCCCCAGACTGCGCCCGGCCAGGGCAGCGGCCCCAGCCGCACGACGGTCTATGCGGCAATTGGGCTGGGCGGCGTGGCGTTGATACTGCTGATCGTGGTCCTGGCAGTGCTGCTGGGCGGCGGCGATGACGAAGGCGGCACCCCGGTGCCGACCGCAATCGCGGCGCAGTCCAGCGAAGAGGTGGAAGCCCCCGGCACGGAGGATGGCTCCGAAATCGTGCCGACCGTCACCGTAACGCGCCTCCCACCGACCTGGACGCCCGTTCCTACCCCCACCTCCCGCGCGATCCTGACCTCGACCCCGCTGGCGACACTCCCTTCCAATGTGGGCGGAACGATCATTTTGCAGTCGGGCCAGGTCGTAGGTGACGAAGCCAACCAGCCGATCTGGATCACCAGTCCCAGCGGCGCAACGCTGCGTCAGGTCAGCCCTGACAACGATCGCGGGCACACGCCGGTGCTCAGCCCCAACAGTTCGGGTTACGCTTATATCATGTATGCGACCGGCACGCGCGAAGTCGTGCTGGTGATCGACAACATCACCGGGACGAACACGCAGTGGGTGACGACGCTGTGGGGTGGCGTGCCGATCCTCATCCAGCAGGATACCCCGGCGTGGTCTCCCGACGGCGCATGGATCGCGTTTACCGCGATGGGTCCCGGCGCGACCGCACCCGATCTCTACCGCGTCTCCACCCTCGGCGCGGAACCCGATCCGAACGCGCTCCAGCAGCTCACCACCGACGAAGCAAATGAAAGCTGGCCCGCTTTCTCGCCGGACAGCCAATCGATCGTCTACGCGGCGGAATTTGCGCGCGGTGGGCAGGAAGTCACCGAGCTGCGCATCTATAATGCGGCGGATGGCTTCGTCCGCGACCTGACCGCGAACGGCACCGAGCTGGTGGAAACCGCGCCCGACTGGTCTCCCAACGGGCAGTACATCGTGTTTGAGGGACGCGAAGCGGGCAGCAGCTACAGCAGCATCTACCGGATCGCTGCCAGCGGTTCGGGCGAGCCGGAAAAACTGTTCGACTCCGGCGCATCGGACATCCGGCCCCGCTACTCGCCGGATGGCAATTACATCGTGTTCTCCTCGAACCGTACCGGTAACTGGGATGTGTTCATCTACGAATTTGCCACAGACACCACCTATCAGGTGACGTCTGGCATGCAGACGGACATCGCAAACGACTGGGGCATGTAGACCTACACACGCAGCACTCGAACAGATGAGGCCGGAGCATACACACTCCGGCCTCATTTTTTGCAGAATCTATAGGACTAAGGTCCTACCTTTGACGAACAGAGTATGCTAGAATGAGCAGCAAGAGCGGTTGGGATTAACGTGAAGGGATTTGGCGCGATGGGGCTTTCGACTACGGATCTGCTCAGCGCCTCTAAGGAATTCCTCGATCTCTATAAGGCAGGCAAGGCTGCCGCTCGCCAGGGAGATCGGGCGCAGGCGCACGAGCTGTTCCGTCAGGCGATCGAGATGGACCCCTACCACGAGCAGGTGTGGCTGTGGCTTGCGAGTGTGGTAGATAGCGATGAGGACAAGCGCGTGTGCTTTGAAAACGTGCTTGAGTTGAACCCGTCCAACCCGACTGCGCGCCAGCACCTTCAACGGATTGCAGAAAAAGAAGCGGTCGCAGAAGTGCGGCGCATGATGACTACCCCTGCCCCGGACCTTGCGCCCGCACCCCAAACATCGTGGCTGTGGAACTGGACGCGGCGTCTGCTGATGGTGATCACACTCTCTGCAGTCACCATCATCGCCATCACAGCATTGAACGTCTTGCTTTAGGCCCGGCCTACACGTCCGAGAAGCGGTACCCAATCCCGCGTGACGTCAGGATATAAACCGGGTGCTGGGGATCGGGCTCGACCTTCTGGCGAAGATAGTGAATGTACAGCTTGAGGCTGTCGGTCGCGTCGCCATATTCAGGTCCCCAGGCTTCACGCACGAGATCTGCCCGCGTAATGACGCGCCCCGCATTACGAGCAAGCACCCCCAGTAAATTGAATTCCTTGGGCGTCAGATGAACCGTCTTACCGCGCACGCGCACTTCGCGGCTGATGAAATTGATCTCGAACTGGCCAGTGTCGAATTTCAGTTCTTCGGCCATCGGCGGCTTGGGAATGCGCCGCAGGTGCACTTTGACGCGCGCTAACAGTTCCTCGTTTTCGTAGGGCTTGACGATATAGTCATCCGCGCCCATTTCCAGGCCGCGCACGATATCGCGCTTATCGGATTTCGCCGTCAAAAAGATGATAGGTACGTCCGAAAGCTCGCGCAGGCGGCGGCAGGCTTCCCACCCATCCATGTCCGGCATCATGATATCCAGCAGGATCAGGTCGGGCTGGTGGCTGTAGGCTTTGCGCAAGCCATCTTCGGCCCGGTAAGCCACGACCACCTCGTATCCCCGCCGCTCAAGCAGCATTTGAAGCAGTTTTACGGGCAGTTCTTCGTCGTCAACGATAAGAATTTTCTCAGCAGGCATCGGATCTCGCGCGGTCCCCACACGTCTGAATTAGACGCAACGTTTTGATAGGACAGGAAAATTAACTGTCACGAGTCACCGCAATGTACCATGCCTAAGTCCGAGACGCAAGTGAGGGTTACGCAGTTTATACGAAGTTGGAACAACTTTTTTCAGTCTCCCGCATGCTGGGCGGTTTCT
The DNA here is from genome assembly GCF_036822615.1 of Aggregatilinea sp. Lineage (NCBI taxonomy): Bacteria > Bacillati > Chloroflexota > Anaerolineae > Aggregatilineales > Aggregatilineaceae > Aggregatilinea > Aggregatilinea sp. Next base: position 19,577 of record NZ_DAISHJ010000047.1, read on the forward strand.
CGTGGTTTTCCCTGAACGGCACGCAGGCGCTGCTCAAGCTCGCTCAACATGATCGCCGTCGCGCCCCACACCTGATTATGCTGAATGTCGTACCACGGTACGCGCATCTGGTAGCCGCGTAAATCCCAGTCTTCCACCACCTTGAGCTGGTCATCCAGCAGTATCGCCAGGGGGCACTCGATCACCGACGCAACCTCGGCGGGATCGATCACCCAGGCCGGGTGCGTTGCGCTGTACGCCACCACCGGAACCACGCGGAAATCGCTGGGCGGAATGTAGATCGGCGTGAGCGTCCCCAGAATTTCTGCGTCACCCGCAAACCCAACTTCCTCGTTGGCCTCGCGCAACGCCGTTTCCTGCGGCGTTTCACCCGGCTCCTGCGAGCCGCCGGGAAAGCTGATCTGGCCGCTGTGTACGTCATGTGGGTGTTCCGCGCGGCGCGTCAATACCAGCGACAGCCCTTCGTCGCCGGGAAACAGCAGAATCAATGTGCTGGCAAGGCGCGGCTGGCCGGGTGTGGCCGACGACCGGCGCAGAGGGCGCGGCTGCGGCGCCATTAATTCCTGCGCCGCAGCCGCGTCGAACTCGCGCAGCGCCATCGCCGCGCGTACAGTTTCAATGGTTAGCGTACCACTCATAATCCGTACCACGCGCGCCGCTTGCGCAGCGAAATCCCGGCGTCGGTCTCATCTCGGCGCGTGGTACGTACGCGTCCGCGTGGGTCGATGTGAATCTGCCCGGCTTCTTGCAGCCGCGCGAACTCCTCCGGCGTGATATCCGGCGCGGGTTCGCCGCCCAGCCGTTCCAGGCGCGGCGCAAGATCGGCAGCGCTGTCCGGCGGCATATTAACATCGGGCGGCGGCGCAGCGGGTTCCTCAGGCGGCGTCACCGGCACTTCATTTTCAACGGGCGGGGTCCTGTCGTCAGTCATCTGGATATCCTCTTACGTCGTCAGCCTCTACTGGCTGCTCTCATTCTCATCTTGTTCGTACGACACCTGGCCGAGACTGATCAGGTCGTCCAGCGAAACCTGAGCGCTGTCCTTCTGCGCGTGCTTCGGGCCACAAACCAGGCAGTCCGGGTTGCGGGGGATGGTCAGCCACTCGGCGCTGTAGGGCAGCGTCGTTTGCCCCTCGTAAATTTCGAGCCAGGTATTCGCCAGCACCACCGTATTCCCCGGCATTTCGCGGTGCACGTCGAAGTTCTGAACCAGCTCGTTCAGCGCAAGGTCGGCCTGTGTCGCAGCGATACGCACGACGTGCAGCCACAAACCCGGCTCCGCCGCCAGCGTGCCTTCCGGCCCGATCATCCCGTAATCCAGTTCCGGCTCTGCGCCGGGATCGGCCAGACCTTCGCGCAGATGCTCCGCCCAACAGGCGTAACACGGCCCCTCGCCCGGCACGATCACACACACATCGCCGCCTTCGCCGCGCTCATAGACGCCCGCATAGATGGCCGTGCGCCCGTGTTCCAGGCACATCTGGTTGATCAGATACTTCGGACCTTCGCTGTCCACGCCCGAAACTACCAGATCCATCTCGTCGAACAGGTCGGTGTGATCCTCGATCCGGCCCGCGACCACCTTGATTTCCGCCGCCGGATTACGCTGGCGAATGAGATCCGCCACCGCATCAACCTTAAGCTGGTCGAGATAGCGCCGGTCGGCGGCGTGGCGTACCACGTTGGTGGGCTCCAGCGAATCGTCGTCGACCAGGATGAACCGCCCCACGCCGCTCATCGCCAGACTGACCGCTGCGAAGCTTCCGCCCGATCCCAGGCCGATAATACCAACCGTCTGCGTGCTCAAAAAACTGAGCACATCTTCTCCCAACAACCGCTCCACCCGGTCCCAGGTCATACGACACTATCCTCTTTCAACGTCTTCTCGAAGTGCCACATCAGTTCCAGCAGCGTACGCTTGGAATCCCACGGCCACTCCGGCATTTGCGTGATCAGCAGCGGCGACGAGGCATCGTACAGCTTCTCAAACAGATCCTCGTCCTCGTTTGCCGTGACCATCGGCGCGACGCGCGCAGCGGGCATCGAGGTCGGATAATCCGCCGACGTGACTAGCAAGATCGCGTGGCGGCTGCCGGGCTTGAACACCGAGAAGCAAATCTCATACGGCGGCTGACCATCCGCATCCCACCGCACGATGTCCACCTCATATCCGGCCTGCGTCAGCAGGCTGTATTCCTGGTCGAAGCGGCGCGGATGCGCCAGATGCCACGCCAGCGGAGGCAGTCCCGGCAGGCGGTCATTCGACCACACTTCAGGGACCAGCCGCGCAAACCGCTTCATGCGCTTGCTCGTGTACCAGAAATCGATGCGGATCAACCAGCCCTCGTTGGGCCGCTCGACCGTTACGATCCCCGGCGCGGGCGGCGGCGGCACAGGTCCCATCGCATAATCGATCGCCCGCAGCGGCTCCGGCTGTGGGGTCTCGCTCGCTTCCGCGTCTACCGCCGGATCGTCACCCTCGGGGGCGTCTTCGTCCTGATCGGACACATTGACGGCAGCCATTTCCGCCGTAGACTTCACCCACTTCAGCGAGTACATGGTCACGATCGGGGCCACCACTTGCTCGATCGGCGTCTCCGAGTCGTTGATCATGCGGCGCGCCTGCATCAAGTCGCCGCCGGATGGCTCGATCATATCGTCCGGCTGCTTATGCCAGTCGCCCACGTGTGCCAGCGGCACGTCCCACTTCGCGGCGACGGCGTTTCCATACGAGCCGCGACGCCGCTCGCGGTAGACTTCCCAGTTAATGTACAGCCAGTGGAATACGTCGCCCTGCCAGTCATCGCCCTGCTCGAACATGCCCCACTCGCGCACGGCGCGCTCGCCGGGGCTGATCGTATCGAGGATGTAGATTTCCGGCTCCGACTGCCCCGGGCGCGGCACGACCAGCCCGATCATCGCTTCGCCGGTTTCTGGCTCAGGATACAGCAGCGCGCCGCGTGTGATCTTGTCGATCACCCGCTGTGCCACGACGACGCGCGGCATGTCGTATCTCTGGCTGTCCTGCCTGACCTCGCTCACTGCTGTCTCCTTCTGTTACGCGATGCCTTGCTGGGGGGCATCTGCTCCTCCACCCCAGGCCAAACGCCCGTGGACCGCCAGGTGTAATAGGAATACAGCCACTCAATCGCCCAGCCCGCGACGGTCACCGCCGTGGATGTGCTGGGATTCCAGCCGTACGTCACCCCGTCCTTCGGGTTGAATAGGCACAACTGCCCGTCTTCAAACTGGTGTTTTTCGCTGTAAACGCTCGGCTTCAACACGTAAGCTTCCGCCGGGCGATTGGGATATTCCGCCGGATAAAGGATTTTGACCGTGTGTTGCCGCTGTGGAATACCGCGCAGGTTGATTTCCACCTCACCCAGCCAATACAATTGATCTCGCTTGGGCACCACCAGCCGGAAGGTATCCGCAAACGTCGCACGCATCAGTTCAACTTCGAGCCGCAGCCGGGTCGAAACCTGTGCAGGGCTTCCCCACCAGCTTTCTCTGCTCATACCCCCTCCTGAAGCCTTTCATCGTGCGGGACAGCCGCTTCGCGTGCGGCGAACTCGGTCAGCAGCGCACGCAGTAACCCATGATGACCGCCCGCGTCGTCCTGAAGCGCCTCGCGCGAGGGCGCGTCGTCGCTCAGGTAAATACTGAATGTCGTCAAAATAGTCACGCCGGATCGCACGCGCCAGGACCATATCTCGCCACGTTCGTCGGAAGCCACCGGAAGCGCCGCCAGATCAGGTGTCATCACCAGTTCCGGTCCGTCTTCAAGGTAACAGTCAACCTGCTGCCGGAAGCGAATCTGGTCGTGCGTGTCAACCAGCTCGAACTCAAACGTGCGCAGTTCCGGCAGGCCGGTCCGCGCCATCACAAAGGGCCGGATCGCGCGAAGTCCCCGCGCCGGAACCGTGCGAAAACACGTCTCAAATCGCGTTTTGCCCGTGTAGTACGCCAGCACGCCAGCGGACATCAGTTCAAGGCCGGGATCGATGTTGTACTCAGCCGTTTCAATGTCACCAAACGACCACGGGATAGGGGACCGGTCGCTCTTGAGCGCGCTCAACGTGCCGCCAAACATCAGGACGCCCCAGAAATAGATCGCCAGCCCAACCAGGAACACCAGCATCAGCGCCATGCCCCAGCCCGCCGCGATCCACACCTCACCTGTCACGGCGGCGTACAGCACCAGTGCCGCGATGATCGTACTGCCGACAATCGCGCTGATCGAGGGATGCAGCACGCCTTTTGCCTGACCGGGCCGCCGCTTTGACTTCCGCTTTGTCATCTGGACACCGTACATTCCAATAAACTCGTATCTACCGCACCTATTCGTCCTGATCGGACAGCAGTTCCGACAGGCTCATGGCGCTGCGCGACGACGAACGCATAATCGCTTCGCGCAGCGCGGGACTCAGCTCACCGTCGCCCGCCACAAACCGCTGGATCACGCCGCCACCTACCGGTTCCCAGCCGAAGGGGTGCGCCGCCAGCAGCGTATCGCTTGCCCGCAGCCGCAGCGTCCACTGCTCGTCCGGTTCGATGGCTTTACCTTCCAGCGGCAGCCACGTGCCCGGCAGGATCGTATTGACGCCGCGCTGGAGTTCATACTGCTCCTCGTCCGCATAGCGCAGCCGTCCGTCCGCGTCCGCGATTTCGAACCGCACGCTTCCCGCGGCGTCATATGGCAGCCACAGCTCGGCAAACGGACGCAGGTACTTGGTATCCATCAGCACATCGCCAGACCGGAGCACCTTGCCATCATCCGTGTTGCGGTAGGCCAGCAGACCGATATCCGCCACCTGCACGTAAGACGCGTCCGCCCGGTATCCGGCCCGCCGCATGGCGGTCAACGCCGCCGGATTTGCCTGCATGGGAGCGACCTCCTGAACAACCGTGCGCTTCCGCCGCGATGGCGCTTGCGTCGTCGTAGAAGAAGTCACGATGAACAGGACCGCCAGAAATGCGATAATAAGAAGCAGAAAAATGACGGCGTTCATGGGAAACGGCTTTACCTCACGCGGTGCTGCTGGCTCTGCTGCCGCAGCAGTTCTTCAAGACTCAACGGCAGAGAGATATCTTCATCTTCGCTGCGCCATACGCGCTCGCGCAGTTCGCCGTCCGGCGACAGCTGGCGGCGGCGCTCGCTCAGTGAAGGGGATAGATTGAAGTTGTGAATGCCGAGCATGCCGCCATCGACCTGGACGCGCATGATCCACGTCCCGGCATCCAGCGCCGTCTCGTTACTGCTGATAGGGAAACGGTAGTCGGGCAGCAGGATATTTTCGCCCGCGTTCAGCCACTTATCGTCTTCGTAGATGTAACGCGGCTTCCCGTTTTCGTCCCGGATCTCGAACCGGATGCGCGCCATACGGTCCCCAATCCCTTCGGGCACGTCCACGATAGCGAACGGGCGGATGCCGTCGTCGTCCAGCGAGATGAACCGCCCGCGCCGCAGCGACACGCCATCGGGCCGGTGTTCGTCCACAATCAGGCCGACGTCCAGCAGTCGCACCAGCGGATCGAACCGGGGATGCGAGCTGGCCCGCCCTACCGCTTCACGCGCAACCTCGGACATTTCAGGGCGGCGAACCGGCGATCGGGGCAGTGATTCGATGATCGAGCCAACCTGCACGCGGCGCGTCACGACATAGGCCAGCGCGAGGTAGCCGGCCATCAGCAGCGCCGCTGCCGCAGCGGGTACTTCCCCGGTGATCAGTGTGAGCGCCAGCGCAAGACCGACGATTACCAGCCATACAGCTGTGCCACGAGAGCTGTGCTGAAACATGCTTTTCACCCTTGAACCAGCCCGATCATACCACGTATAACGACCGCCGAAATGAAACCGGAGCGGTATCCACCTCTATTTACGCATAACTTTTACCGGAAGTTGTAGCACAGGGCGAAACATCCGGGAAATGTCAGCCTGCTATCAGACTTTGCATCGCTGCCGCCGGTTTGCGGCTCTCCGCGCGCTGCGCTAGCATCTGCGGTGAGTTGTGACCAACCCTCGCAGCACAATACGCACTGGACAAGAAAGCAGGTAGCGAACGTATGAAAGCGGTAATCTTGTGTGCAGGCAAAGGCACACGGTTGTATCCCGTCACCCTGACAATGCCCAAGCCACTGGTCCCGGTTGCTAACAAGCCCCTGCTCCAATACGCCATCGATACGTTGACTAAAATGGGCGCGACCGAAATCGGTCTGGTCGTAGACAGTCTGGACTCGCCCATCCGCGAACGACTCGGCGACGGCAAGGACACTGTGGGCGTACCGCTGACCTACATCGCGCAGACCAACCCAAAGGGATTGGCGCACGCCGTCAAGCTCTGCCAGCCATTCGTAGGCGATGAGCCATTTATCGTGTACCTCGGTGACAATGTCTTCCAGGATCGCATGGATGTGCTCTACCAGCAGTTCCAGGAAACCGGTGCCAGCGCGGCGCTGGCGCTGACCGAAGTGCCAAACCCCAGTGCGTTTGGTATTGCGGAACTGGACGGCGGCAAGATCGTGCGTCTGGTCGAAAAGCCGAAAGATCCGCCCACCAATCTGGCCGTTGCGGGCGTCTATGTTTTTCGCGCAGACATCTTCGACGCCATCGACCACATCAAGCCGTCATGGCGCAACGAGCTGGAAATCACCGACGCGATCCAGTACCTGCTCGACCAGGGCAAAAGCGTCATTCCCTACATCGTCAACGGCTGGTGGATCGATGCGGGCAAGCCGGACTCGATCATGCTCGCCAACCAGCTTATCCTTGAGCAGCTGCCCTTCACCCCCGTCGATCTTCAAGACCCGCGCGTCGAGGGCGAGTCACATGTTTCGCACCGCGTTTTGTTGGGCGAAAACACGCGTATTATCGACAGTGTAGTGCGCGGCCCCGCGATCATCGGCAATAACGTCATCATCTCCAATGCCTACATAGGTCCTTATACGTCGATTGGAAACAATGTCGTCATCGAGCACAGCGAGATCGAGCACAGCATCGTGATGGCGTGCTGCACCATCAAGAACATTGACGGACGCATCGACGCGAGCCTGATCGCAGACAACGCCACGGTCATTCACGAGCCCAAGAAGCCCAACACGCACCGCTTCGTGCTGGCCGAAAACAGCCTCGTGCAGTTAATCTAATCGATCTCACTCGTGGCCGGAAACTAAACGGGCCTGCGCAATGTCAGGCCCGTTGTTTTTGCTCAGGTGCTTGTTCGGGTCTAAGCCCTAAACGTCGAGCGTGGCCTTCTTCGCGTGCGTCGTAATGAAACGCTTGCGCGGCGGCACGGCGCTGCCCATCAGCATATCGAAGACGCGATCCGCCTCGGCGGCATCCTCGATCGTCACCTGGAGCAGCGTGCGGTTGGCCGGGTCCATCGTCGTTTCCCACAATTGCTCGGGATTCATCTCGCCCAGACCCTTGTACCGCTGGAGCGAGACCTTCTCCGGATTCGACGACGCTTTCAGAATCGCCTGAAGCCCCTCGTCGGTGTAAGCATACTGGATGTTCTTACCCCGTTGCACACGGTACAGCGGCGGCTGCGCGATGTACAGGTGGCCGTCGGTGATCAGTGGCACCATATAGCGGAAGAAGAACGTCAGCAGCAGCGTGCGGATGTGCGCGCCGTCCACGTCCGCGTCCGTCATGATGATGATCCGCCCGTAGCGCAGCCCCTCGATGTTGAAGTCGTCGCCGATGCCCACGCCCAGCGCGGAGATCAGCGCCTTGACTTCGTTGTTGTCGAGAATCTTGTTCAGACGGGCGCGCTCGGTATTCAGGATTTTACCGCGCAGCGGCAGGATGGCCTGGAAATGCCGGTCGCGGCCCTGCTTGGCCGAGCCGCCAGCCGAGTCACCCTCGACGATGTACAGCTCCGACCGCGCCGGGTTCTGCTCCGAGCAGTCCGCCAGCTTGCCGGGCAGCGTCGTGTTTTCGAGCAGGTTCGCGCCACGGCGCACCAGATCGCGCGCCTTCTTCGCCGCGTCACGCGCGCGCATCGAGGTCATGCACTGGTCCACGATACGCTTGGCTTCACGCGGGTTCAGCTCCAAAAATTCCGCGAACGCGTCCGACGTCACCTGCGACACTGCGCCCTGCACTTCCGGGTTCATCAGCTTAACTTTCGTCTGGCTTTCGAACTGCGGATCGGGGTGCTTGATACTCACGATGGCGGTCAGGCCTTCCAGCGTATCATTGCTGGAGAAGTTCGCGTCCTTCTCTTTCAGGAAGCCCGCCTTGCGCGCATACAGGTTAATCGAGCGCGTGATCGCTGCGCGCAGACCCGCCTGATGGCTGCCGCCGTCGGGCGTATGGATCGTATTGGCGAAGTACAGCTCGGTCGTGGTCGAAGTATCCGTCCACTGGAATGCCACTTCCACCCCGATCGTAAACGCCGGGCGGCTGTGGCCGTTATTTTCCTCGAACTGGATTTCCATCTCGCGTTCGGCGTAAATCGGGTCGTGCAGCGCCGTACGGTTGCGGTCCAGGTAACGCACGAAGGAGCGGATGCCGCCCTCGAAGTAGAACGTCATCTCCTTGCCGAACGGCTTGACCCGATCGTCGCGCAGGATGATCTTGATGCCACGCGTCACGAACGCCATCTCGCGAAAGCGCTGGGCCAGCGTGCCGTAATTGAAGTCCAGATCTTCCATGATGGTGTCGTCGGGCTTGAAGGTGATGCGCGTACCCGTCGGTTCGCCGGGTTCCATGTCGCGGACCGGCTCGACCTGCGTCTGCGGGATACCTGCCGCATATTCCTGCCGCCACACCTTACCGTCGCGCCAGATTTCGGCCACCATCCACTGGGAAAGTGCATTCACCGCCGACACACCGACGCCGTGCAGACCGCCCGACACCTTGTATGCCGCGCCGTCGAACTTACCACCCGCGTGCAGCGTGGTCATCACGACTTGCAGCGTTGAGACGCCCTTCTGCCGGTGCATACCGACCGGGATACCGCCGCCGTTATCCGTCACCGAGACCGAGCCGTCATCGTTCAGCGTGATGCCGATCGTGTCGCACCGGCCTGCCAGCGCTTCGTCGATGGCGTTGTCTACCACTTCGTAAATCAGGTGATGCAGCGCCCGGATATCGGTGCCACCCACGTACATGCCGGGGCGCAAACGGACGGCTTCGAGTCCTTCCAAGACGCGAATATTGTCTTCTGTCTGCCGTGAAGTTTGAATCTGTTCCGCCACTTAATCCTCCTGAAGCCTTGTCACCCCACGCACCACTCCAACGGCTGCACCACACATCACACCTAAGGATCGATCCAGCGGGATGATCGGAGTTTCAGTCTATGCCATCGTGATTGATCGCCGGGAAATCGAGGTGCTGGCCTTTCATGCTTTCAACCGCAGACGGGTAATCGAACTTCTGTTCTCTTATCGCCTTATTGTACCGCATTTCTTGACACCGGCCAGTTAAGGTGTAATTATACCTCGTGCTTCCCACACAAGCAAAGAATTTCGCTTGCCCAGGCAGGGTTCGCTGGTACAATCAGCGGCATGAACACAATACCGTTAATTGCCATTCTGACTGATTTTGGTCTCTCCGACGCCTATGTCGGCACGATGAAGGGCGTCGCCCTGTCGATCTGCCCGTCCGCCCACCTCGTCGATATCACGCACGCCATCCAGCCGCAAAACGTGCGGCAGGCTGCGTACGTGCTGATGACCGCCTACCGTCACTTCCCGGCGCATACCGTCTTCCTGATCGTGGTCGATCCCGGCGTGGGCACGGCCCGCGAGCCGATCGCGGTTGCAACCGATCACGGCATTTATGTAGCGCCCAACAATGGCGTGCTTAGCTACGTACTCCCCCTGCTCAACGTGCAGCATGCGGTCATCCTGCAAAACGACGCCTACTATCACACCAGCCGCAGCGCCACGTTCCACGGGCGCGACATCTTCAGCCCTGGCGCGGCATACCTGGCGAGCGGCGTCCCGATCACCGAGTTTGGCCCCACCGTGCCGGAACTGGTCGAGCTGCCCGATCCCACGCTCACCGTTGGCTCGGAACAGATTACCGGCGAAGTCATCCACATCGACCATTTCGGCAACGTGATCACCAGCATCGGCCAGCTGCAATGGACCGCGCCCGAGACACTCGAACTCGCGCCGCAGTTTGGCGCGGATCGAGATGCCGTGTGCGCTGTGGATGCAGCCCGCAGCCGTATCACGGTCAGGGGTCGCACGTTGGACAGGATTCACCGCACCTATGGCGCGGTCGATCCTGGCACAATGACGGTCCTGGTCGGCAGTTCCGGTCAGCTTGAGATCGGCGTCAACCAGGGCAGCGCCGCGCAGCAGTTGAACGCGAAGTTGGGGGATATCGTCACGCTGGATCTAGGAGGCTAGCCTCTCCGCGAGGCGATTATCATGCGCGAGCAATTTGTGATCGAAGGCAACCACCGGCTGCAAGGCGAGGTCACCGTCAGCGGCAACAAGAACGCCGCGCTGAAGATGCTGCCCGCCTGCCTGTTGACTGACGAGCCGATCATCCTGACCAACATGCCCGACATCGCGGATGTGCGCGTCACGTATGACCTGATGCGCAGTCTGGGCGCGGACATCGAGATGCTGAGCGACCACCGCGTGCGCGTGCACGCCAGGGACGTCACCACCTCTACCCTGCCCCCCAGTCTGTGTTTGCAGACGCGTGCCTCGGTCGTTTTTGCCGGGCCGGTCCTCGCACGGACGGGCGCGCTCGAAATGCCGCCCCCCGGCGGCGACGTGATCGGGCGGCGGCGGCTGGATACGCACATCCTCGCGCTGCGCAAGCTGGGCGCGGAAATCGACTTCGACGGCACGTTCCACATGCGCGCCCCAACGCTGCACGGCGCGGACATCCTGCTCGACGAGGCCAGCGTCACCGCGACGGAAAACGCGCTGATGGCCGCCGTCCGTGCGAAGGGCACGACCCGCCTGCGCAATGTAGCCTCCGAGCCGCACGTGCAGGATCTCTGCAACATGCTCAACGGCATGGGCGCACAGATCGAGGGGATCGGCACGAACTGTCTGGTTATCCAGGGTGTCGAGCGGCTGCACGGCGGCAAGTTCCGCGTCGGGGCGGACTATCTCGAAGTCGTGAGCTTCATCGGCGCGGCAGTCGTCACCGACAGCGAAATCCGCATCCGTGAAGCCGACCCGCATTACCTCGACATGGCCGCGCTGGTCTTTCGGCGCCTGGGCGTCGAGTGGCAAGCCGAGGGGAACGATATTCTCGTGCCGCGCGGGCAGTCGCTCGTCATTGAGCGCGACCTGGGCAACCAGATCCCGGAGATCAAAGCGCAGCCCTGGCCCGCCTTCCCCTCCGACCTGATGAGCATCGCGCTCACGGTCGCCACGCAGTCAGCGGGCACGGTGCTGTTCCACGAGTGGATGTACAACAGCCGCTTCTACTTCACCGACAAGCTTACGCAGATGGGCGCGCGCATCATCCTGTGCGATCCGCATCGCGCGGTCGTGCACGGTCCGACCGTGCTGCGCGGCGTGCCGGATATCAGCAGCCCCGATATCCGCGCGGGCATGTCGCTGATCATCGCGGCGCTGTGCGCGCGCGGCACAACGGCCATCCGCAACATCGGCCAGATCGACCGGGGGTACGAGCGCGTCGAAGAAAAACTGCACGCCCTGGGCGCGAACATCCGCCGCGAGCCGGTCCTGGTCACCGCCTGAGTTTCCTCTTACACGCACGAAAAACGGGCGAGTTTATGCACTCGCCCGTTTTTTTGTCTCACACTTTCTGCGGGTATAGGCTTTTTTCCCGAATTCCGGTCCCTACCCGCCGTTGCTGGATGGCGTCGCGGCAGCAGGCGCGGGTGCGCTGGCGCTGGAGGGCTGATCGTATTCCAGCAGCAGCGCCTGATAGCGTTCGCGGTAAAGCTGCCCCTTCGCGCGTTCCATCTGCCACATGCGATCCAGGCTCGTCTTCAGCGGATCGAGCGCAGCCTGCACGCCTTCTACCGTGTGCCGGTACTGTTCAAGCTGCTTGTCGTGGTTGCGCCATGCTTCGTCGTTGGTCAGCGTGAACTGTTTCCAGCGCTTCTGGTCGTCCGCGATCCAGTCGTTCCACTCCTGGCGGAAGCGTTCTTCCGACAGGCGCTGCATCTCGGCCACTTCGTTGATGCGGCGTCCCAACCGCTCCCCGATGCGCTCGAAGTCCTCGACGCTCTTTTTCATCTGCCGGTGCGTTTCCGACCACGACTCGAAGCGCTCCATGTACCGTTTCATATCGTCGTCATACGCGCCGAAGCTCTTGGTCAGTTCCTCGACCTTCTGGTCGCGCTGCTGAAGCTGGAGAAGCTGCTGGTCAATGAACTGCTGGACCTCCTCGCGGCGGTCGCGCTCCGCGCCTTGCAGTTCCAACACGCGTTTTTCGTTGCGCAGCAGCATCGCTTCCATGCTGTCCAGCTTGGGCCGGATGCCATCGATCTGCTTCTGCATTTCCGGCAGTTCGGACTGCACGTCGGAAATACGACGCGAATCCTGACGGCGCTGTTCTTCAAGGAAGGTGATACGGCGCTCGGGATCTTCCATCTTCTTGGCGAGATCTTCCATGCGCTGCTGCACGGCAGCCAGCGCCGACGCCACGCGATCCCGCTCGACCCGCGCGGCGGGCAGTTCTTCGAGCGCGCGTTCCAGTTTGTCCGTGCGGTCAGCCAGGTCGCGCACCAGCCGCGCCACACTCTCGCGTGCGATCTCAGCCCTGCGCTCGGCTTCGCGTTCGGCTACCAGCCGCTTGCTTTCGGTGTTTTCGATCAACTGCTGGAACTCGCTGCGAAGCTGCTCGCTCACTTCCATCTCGCGCCCGGCAGGCATAAACGCCGCCCGCATCGCGGATTGCTCGCCTTCCAATCCGTCGAACCGGCGCATCATCTGGGTGAATTGTTCGTTTTGCTGCTCGATGCGCTCAGTCAATTGCGCGATAGTCGCCCGGTCACGCCGTCGCTCTTCGTCCAGCCATTCGATCATGCGGGCCGCTTGCGCTAGGTCCATGGTGTTACTCCTACCACTACAGGGTATCGTTACAGTGGCGCATTATAACATAGACTTTCACGGAGGTCTTCAACTGCCCGAGCCGCACCCATTTCCCTCTCAATACCGGGGTCCAGGGGGCTGCGGTCCCGGCAGGTTACAGGGTCGTACTCCACAGCCTGAATCAGATCCTCCGCTCTTGTCACCGCCCGCGCGTCGGCTATACTTGCCCCATGCGCATAGGAATCGATGCACGTCTCACCTACTACCGTACCGGCGGCATCGCCGCCTACACCCGCCACCTGATCGGCGCGCTGGCCGCGCTCGATCCGGCGTCCGATTATCGCGTCATCCACCATCGCGGCGCGGCTGAGACGATCGCACCTGGGCCCAACTTCCACCGAGTGGACGCCTTCACGCCCAGCCACCACCGCTTCGAACGCTCGGCGCTGGCCACCGAGCTGGTCCGCCTGCGCCTGGACGTGCTGCACAGCCCTGATTTTATCCCGCCTATGGGCGGCGCGCGCCGCCGCGTGATCACGGTGCACGATCTGCACTTTCTGCACTATCCGCAGTTTCTGACCGCCGACAGCCGCCGCACCTACAACGATCAAATCCGGTGGGCCGTGAAGACCGCCGATCACATCCTGGTCGATTCGAAGGCTACACGCGCGGACGTCGCGGATCTGCTGGATGTTCCACCCAGCAAGATGACGGTGCACCCACTGGGCGTCGATCCCCAATATCACCCGCTCGATCCTGCCGCCGTACGCGCCGCACTCGATCGCCTCACGCTGCCATCCGAATACCTGCTGTTCGTCGGCACGCTCGAACCGCGCAAAAACCTGGGCGGCCTGCTCGATGCGCTTGATCTGCTGCGACCCGCCCTGCCCGATCTGCCGCCCCTGCTGCTGGTCGGTCGCCGGGGCTGGCAGGCAGACGATCTGCTTGCCCGCTTGGAACAACTCACCATGGCGGGCCGCGTCATTTGGCGCGATGATATAAACGATGCTGACCTGCCCGCGATTTACAACGGCGCGAGCCTGCTGGCGCTGCCCTCGCACTACGAGGGGTTTGGACTGACCGCGCTCGAAGCGATGGCCTGCGGCACGCCGGTTGTCGCCTCGAATCGCAGTTCCGTGCCAGAAGTCGTCGGCGGGGCGGGCCTGCTGGTCGCTCCCGGTGATCCGGCGGCGGTGGCGGACGGCCTGCGGCGTGCGCTCGAAGACAGCGCCCTACGTGACCGCCTGCACGTCGAGGGTCCGGCCCGTGCGTCAAGCTTTACGTGGCAGCGCACTGCCGAGATCGCGCTTGGCGTCTATCGCGCCGTCGGCGCGTCGTAGTTAGATTTGCACTCACCTGACGGAATGCTCCATGCGAATACTCTTTCTCACCGCCCAACTCCCGGAACCGCCCCACGCGGGCGGCGCAATTCGTGTCAGCGGCTT
>NZ_DAISHJ010000048.1:0-33981 GCF_036822615.1 Aggregatilinea sp.
CGTGCGCGGCGGCAGTTTCTTCGAGCGCGTGCTGGCAGGGTGGTTCGTCGCCGGGCTGGTGCTGTCGCTGGTCTACGTGGGCGCGAGCGCGGCCCATGCGCTGTGGATCACGCTGCCGCTGACGGTCCTCGTCGGGCTGGCGGTGTGCCGCTGGCTGACCGAACGCCCCGGCACAGTTTATCGCGTCCCCGATTGGGGAACCGCGCTGCACGCGGCGACGACCTTCGCGTTGTGGGCGATTATTGCCGTCAGCATGCTCCAGTTCTCAAAGCAGCTTATGGACCTGCCGGGCGCCATCACGGACTTTGGCGAGTTGGCGAACAAGCTGCTGAATGGCATCTATACGCATGACATCAACGATCCCGCGGTCGAGATGGTGCAGGGCACGGCGGTTTACGCCTATGTGCTCGGCTTGATGCAGCAGCGCGTCGTGTGGATGGTGCTGATCCCGATGGCTATCGCGATGCTGTTTTTCCTGGTGGGCACGCTGTGGGGTGCGCGCAGCGCGTGGCGCGGATTGGCGCTCGGTACGTTCGCGTTCCTGCTGGTTTACGGCGTGGGCGCGGCGGGACGTGCCGCGTTCATGCACTACGGCGACCCGCGCGAGCTGTGGTATCCCGCTCCGGCGACCGACGATATGCGCGAGCTGCGCGCGACACTGCGCGAAATGAGCCTGCGCACCAACGGCACGCCAAATCTCATCCCGATCACGGCGCAGGCGGACGATGACGGCGCGCTGGCCTGGGCGCTGCACGACTATCCGAACACGACGTTTGTGACCGGCGTGGGTCCGGAAGTCAACACGGCGGCGGTCATCACGCCCGCCGGGCAGACGCCCGACCTGGGCGCGGCCTACGTGGGCAAGGATCTCGTGATCAGGCGCGCCTGGACCGTGCACGCGCTGTCGTGGCGCGATGCGCTGTCGTGGCTCCACCTGGGCGAGACGCAGCTTCAGCCCGTGCCCGGCGATACGGTCCTGCTGTGGATTCGCAGCGACGTCTACGGAATCGCCACCGTCAACGCTGAGGAATAAACCGGCGCAGTGTGTACAATAGACGCTATGAGCGACGAACGAACACTTTCCCTTCAAGCGAATGACCCGGACCTGCCGGATCTGATCGCGCGCTGCCAGAACGGCGACCAACCGGCGTTTGCGACGCTATACGAGCGGTACGCGCCGAGCCTGTACCGTCTGGCCTACAGCGTGCTGCTGGTCGAGCAGGATGCCGAAGACGTGCTTCAAGAGTCGATGGTGTACGCGTTCCGCAATTTGCATCGCTACGATCCGGAGCGCGGCGCGTTCCGCACGTGGTTGTACACCATTACCGTCAGCCGGTGCCGCAACGCGCGCCGCCGCAAGTGGCTGCCGACCGTGGCGCTGAGCAGTTTGCTCAACATCGGCGTAGAGCCGCCGACCCCCACGGACCAATCGCCGGAAGCGCGCGCCGCGTGGGGCGAACTGCGCGATTCGTTGGGCCGCGCGTTGGCGACGCTCTCGCCGCTGCTGCGCGAAGCCGTCGCCCTGCGCTACGGGCAGGGATTGACCTACCGCGAGATGGCCGAGATCATGGACTGCCCGCAGAAAACGGCGGAAAGCCGCGTCCGGCTGGCGCACGAACAGCTTCGCCGGGCGATGTCGGGCGTGGAACAGGCCGCGCTGGAAGAATTGTTGAGCCTCTAGCGCGTTCGTTGAATCATCAGGTCAGGGCAATTGATGAAGTGCCCCGACCAACAAACGCGAAAGCCAACGGAGCAAAACCCTGTCCCGTCAAGAATTTCTCCCCTCTCTAAATTGATCCGGGAGGGACCGGGGATGAGGGTGCTCTCACTGAACACTGTTCGTTGAAGGCTGGAATTGAGTTGAAGCTGGGTGATGCAATGCGACGCCGTCATGTAACCCATTTGCTGACCCGATATGTACACGGCCAACTGCCGCCTGCGCAGTCGGCGCTGGTCGTAAATCACGTGCGGAACTGTGCGCCGTGTCGCGCGGCGCTGACCCGCGAAGAAAGCCTCGCTGCTGGGCTGCGCCGCGAGATGCCGACCTTCGGTCAGCCCACCAGCGGCCAGATGGCGCAGGTGTGGGCGGGCGTATGGGGCGAGGTCTCGACGCAGCGGCCCCGGGGCGGACTTTCCGGTTCGACGTGGCTACCGGGCTTGAGCTTTATGGTCGCGGCGCTGCTGGTCGTGCTGGTCATGCTGCCGTTGATTTCTCAGGGCGGCATTCGTGCCGAAGCCGCGCCGCTGCAGCCGCGTCCCGCCGAGCTGGACAGTGCCGGATCACCGACGGCCAGCCTCACCGGGGATGCCGTCACGCAGAGCGCGTTCGGCGTCGAGCTGGAGCAGACGCCCGCCACGCCCGCCGCGACGGTCGCGTATGTGTCCTATGAAGCGGGAGCCAGCCCGGTGCCGGTTCCCCGCGCCACACAGTCGCCTGGGGCGCAGTACTCTCGATGAGCGAAGACGCGTCGTCGCCCCCATTGATCCGGCCCATGCGGGCGGAGGATGTGCCCGCCGTGTGCGAGTTGATCGGCCAGCTTACGGGGTATGTGCCCACTGAAGAGGCAATGCTCGACAAGCTGGCGTGGGTCGAATGCAGCGCGGTCGATTGGGTCTACGTGGCCGAAGTGGACGGCGTGCCGTGCGGCTTCATGGGATTCCGCCTGCGCGAAATGCTGGAGCGCCCTGGGCGCTACGGTGAGATCTCGGCCCTGGTCACTGATGCGCGGGTGCGGCGGCATGGCGTCGGGCGCGCACTGGTCGCCTACGCGGAGGATCTGGCGCGCGAACACGGCTGCGTCGGGACGTGGCTGGTCAGCGGCTTCGGGCGCAAGGACGAGGCGCACCGGTTTTATGACGCGCTGGGTTATGCAACCACGGGCTACCGCTTCGTCAAGCGCTTCGACGAGGACTGAGGCGGCTCGTCCTGCGTTGACTGTGGTGTGCCGGGGCGGTTTGCACCCCGAAAAAAACCGCTTCACGCAGTATCGAAGGTTCTGTGTACGGTCTATCTCCGGCCAGCGGCCCCATGCCGTCTTGACCGGCGTTTGTTGGATACGGGAAACGGACGCTTATGGCTACTCGTGAACAAGTCTATTCGCCCCAGAGCACGCGCGAGCAGGACGTCAACCGGGCGCTGATTCGCGGCTATACGCTGAACTGGGAAACCATCGCCTACACGGCGATCCTGGTGCTGGCGATCGTCTCACGCTTCGTTGATCTGGGCGCGCGTGTGATGAGCCACGACGAAAGCCTGCATACCTACTATTCGTGGCGGCTCTACGAGTACGGCGAATTCAGCCATACGCCGTTGATGCACGGTCCGGTGATCTTCCACGCCAACGCGCTGTTTTATTACCTGTTTGGCGATACGGATTTCACCGCGCGCATCTATGCCGCGCTGCTGGGCGTGCTGGTGGTCATGTTCCCGCTGCTGTTCCGGCGCTGGCTGGGGCGGACGGGCGCGGTGCTGGCCTCCGCGATGCTGCTCATCTCGCCGCAGGTCCTGTACTACAGCCGCTATATCCGTGAAGACATCCCGACCCTGTTCTTCACGCTGGTTTTCATTTACGGCATCTTCCAGTACGTAGACGGGCGACCGCAGCGCCAGTTGAAATGGTTGATCGTGGCGGCGGTGGGCATGCTGATGGCGCTGGCGTCCAAAGAACTCGTCTTCATGTACATCCTGATCTTCGCCGCCTACCTGGCGTTTTTCCTGCTGCTGCGTCTGGTGCAGGATGTCGGTGTGCACCCGCGCCCCGCCGGGCAGGGCCGCTGGCGCGCGCCGTGGCTTCAGGCGGCGACCGGGCACGCGATTCTGCTGGCGCTCACGCTGCTGGGATCGGTGCTGCTCGGCTTGCTGCTGCGCCAACTGCTGCTGCCGACGCTCTGGATCCCCTCGGCGGCGTATACCATCCTGCCGGTATTCCTGGTGCTGTATCTGCCGCTGGTCGCTTCGGGCTGGCTGCACGGCCTGCTGAGCGGGGGCCGCTCCGACGAGGGCGCGGCGCTGGCGATTATGCGCGGCCTGTCGAACACGCGCTCGGCGTTCCTGGTAGTCGTCACGGGCGCGGTGGTCGGCGTGATCATGGCGCTGATCATGATCTCCGTGCTGGACGTGATCAAGGCGAGCGACGTCTGGCCGACGACGACCGTGCCCAGCGCGCAGGACCAACTCAACGGCGTCAACGATACGAAGGAATACGCGATCGAAACCAGCGTCGATACGGCGATGCTCGTCCGGCTGGTCACCTGGATCGGGCTGCCCGCGCTGGTGCTGATCTTCGTCGTGGTGCTGACCGCCGTTTTCGGTTTCCCCGGCTCGGTGCCGCTGCCGTGGCGGGAGATCCTGCTGATATTGATGGTGGCGTTCCTGGTGTGCGGGGTGCTGCTGTGGTTCGCGGAGCACGCCAACGCCGAGGAAAAGACATTCGACGCGCAGTACAACGACATCTACATCTGGGCCGCGTGGGGCATCGGAGCCGTGGCGGTGCTGCTGGTCCTCGCTTCGCGCTTCCTGACGAACTGGTGGTCCGTGTTGGATCGCCAGCCGGTCTTCGATCTCGTCGTGGTGATCGTGACCCTGGTACTGCCGTGGGCGACCGCTATCCCGCTGTACTTCGCGGGTTATGACCTGGAAGAATACAGCCCCGGCACGTCGGTCGGCTCGGAGACGCTGAACGCGGCGTTTATCGCGTTCATTCCGTTCGCCATGCTGGCGATCACGATCGGGCTGTGCTGGAACTGGAAGCGCTGGCTCCCGCCGACGGTCGTGTTCCTGGGCCTGTTCGCGTTTTTCTACACGACCGTGTTCAGCAATATCAACGGAATGGCGACTGGCATGGTCGGCTCGCTGGGCTACTGGCTGGCCCAGCAGGGCGTCCGGCGCGGCAGCCAGCCGCAGTATTACTACCTGCTGACGCAGGTTCCCGTCTACGAATTCCTGCCGCTGATCGGGTCCGCGTTTGCCGGGCTCGCCGGGCTGGGGGCCTTGTGGCGCTGGCGCCGCGCGGAGGTTCAGGCCGGGCGCGCGGAGCAGGAAGCACAGGAATGGCACGATCCTGAGGGCATCGCGGATCTGGACGAGATCGTCGCGCCTGTGGCCGATCCTGCCGGAAACGGCAGCGGGGACGATCTGGACCTACAGGAAACCGCTGATGGCGAACTCGATCCGGCGGATCTGAGCGCCGTGCAGTACGAGGGCTACCTGCCTCTGCCGCACTACTACCAGCCCTACAACGTAGACGAAGAAATGGCGAGCCGCGAGTCGGCGCGTGACTGGCTGGGCGATCTGCCGTTCATGCCGTTCGTGGGCTTCTGGCTGGTGCTGATCACGCTCGGCCTGACGGTCGCGGGCGAAAAGATGCCCTGGCTGACGACGCACATCGTTGTGCCGCTGACATTCGCGGCGGGCTGGTGGCTGGGCCGCGTGATCGACGGCCTGCGCCGCGACTCGCTGCGCGGCGGCGGGGCGCTGATCACGTTCGTCGTGCTGCCGGTGGGCTTCATCTCGGTGATGGCCGCCATCCTGGGGCTGTGGGGCGACAACGCGCCGTTCCAGGGACGCGAAACGGAAAATCTGGCCGCGACCGGGACGTGGTTCGCGGCGCTGCTGCTGGGACTGGCCGCGCTCTACGTGGTGATCCGGTTCGCGCAGCGCATCGGGACGGAACAGCTCAGCCGCCTCGTCGTCGTGGCGGGCGCGGTGCTGCTCTCCGTGCTGACCGTGCGCGCGTCGGTGCGCGCGGCGTACATCGACTACGACTACGCGACGGAATATCTCGTGTACGCGCATGGCGCTCCGGCGGTGAAAACCGTGATGGAGATGGTGGACGACATCGCCACGAAGACCAACGAAGGCTACAACATGCGCGTGGTCTACGACGATCAGTCCTCCTGGCCGTTCACGTGGTACTTCCGCCACTACAGCAACTATGGCTACATCGCCGGGGAAGCCGGATCGGTCAGCGCGTCCAGCCTGGACGGGGCGCGGATCGTCGTGGTCGGCAGCAAGAAGGCCGCCGACGTGCGGCGCATCCTGGGCGATGGCTACTACGAGTACAACTTCATCCGCCTGTGGTGGCCGATGCAGGACTACTTCGGGTTGACCTACGACAAAGTGTCCGACGTCTTCAGCGTCGATCCCGATAACATCGCCGCGCCGTATCTGCGGCAGGGTCTATGGGATATCTGGTTCAACCGCGACTACTCGGTGTTTGGGCAGGCGCAGTGCATTCAGGAAAAGCAGCCGCGCTGCGAATCTGAGGCGGCGGCAGGCGCGACGGAAGAAGACCAGACCCGCCTGCGCGACAGCTGCGCGCGTTCGGTCGTGACCGAGTGCAAGGGCGATACGCGTTTCTCGGTGAACAACTGGCCCGTCTCTGACCGGATGTACTTCTTCGTGGACAAGTCCATTGCCGCGCAGATCTGGGACGCCGGGGTGGGCGGCGCGACGGTCGATATCCGCTCGCCGGAATATCCCGAAGACGCGGCATACCGTGACATTTCCTCGCAGACGATCCTCAACGAGTCGTCGCTGCTGCTCAACCCGCGCGGCGTGGCCGTTGCGGACAGCGGCGACGAGATTTACGTTGCGGATACCGATCACAACCGCATCGCGGTGCTCGACAGCACCGGCAACCTGCTGCGCACGATTGGCGAGAATCCCAGCGGCAGCGGCGAACCGGGCCTGCTGCTCCAGCCGTGGGGCGTTGACCTCGGGCCGGACGGCAACCTCTACGTGGCCGACACGTGGAACCACCGCATCCAGGTCTTTACGCCGGGAGGCGATCTGCTGCGGCAGTGGGGCCACCAGGGTGTCTTGCCCGATGACGAGAGCACGGACGGTTTCTGGGGCCCGCGTGACGTCGCCGTGAGCGCGGACGGTCTCGTGTACGTGGCGGATACGGGAAACAAGCGCGTGCGCGTCTACACGACCGAAGGCGAGTTCGTGCGTGACATCGGCGGCAGCGGCGCGGATCTGGGCCAGATGGACGAGCCGGTCGGTCTGGCACTGAACCCGGTCGATGGCACGCTGTACGTCGCTGAAGCGTGGAACCAGCGCATCCAGGTCTTCACGCCCGACGGCGCGCCGCTGCGCGCCTGGACCGTGAATATGTGGTTCTCCAACCGCGAATCGTCCAACCGGCCTTACATCACCATCAGCCCCGACGGCTCGCTGGTGTTCGTGACGGACATGGACGAGCACGAGCGCATCGTGGCGTACGATCTGAACGGGCAGGCGGTCGCGTCCTTCGACCAGCCCGACCAGCTCGACGCGAACATCTTGGGGCTGCGTTCGCCCGCCGGACTGGCGTTCGACAGCGAAAGCCGCCTCTACGTGGTCGATGCGGAACAGGCGAACATCTACATCTTCGCGCCGTTCGACTTCATGGGCAGCGTGCTGCCGGTTCCGCCCGTGGCGGACCCCGTGGCAACCGAGGCGGTGATGGACGCCACGGAAGAAACGGGACTGCACATCGAAACGACGATGGAGCCGGACGACGCCTCGCTGGGTGTGCCGATGAGCACCGCGCCCGTGATGGACGAGTCGATGCCCGCCGCAACCGAAACGCTGGATGATCCGGCGGCGACGGAATCCGTGGTGGGGTAGTCGGCGCGAGCTGCCGCTGCTGGCGGTAACCGCCAGTTGCAAATCACAGGAGCTTTTGTAGGGGCGGGTTTCCAAACCCGCCCTTGCTGTTGGATGGCCCAAAATCGTTGCCGGAGCGGGTGCGATCGGTTATACTATGTGCAACTAATTGGTTGCACATAGGAGCTGACACCGATGCAGAAGCAAGCCATCGAACGCAGTGTGTGGATCGACGCCCCGCAAGAGCGCGTCTGGCAGGCGCTGGTCGATCCGGCGCAGGTCGAGCAGTGGTTTTCGCCGGGCACGCCGTGGGAGCTGTCCGCGTTGGGCGTCGGCGGGCGGCTGTTCGTGCGCGATGTGGATACCGGCGGTGAACTGTACACGCAGGTGATCGAGACGTACGATCCGCCGGTCCGCCTGATCCTGCATTCTGAGGACGAGCCGCCCACCGTCACCGACTACACGCTGGCCGACGAAAACGGCGGCACACGCCTGACGCTGGTCTATTCGGGCTACGGGGCGCTGTCCGATGACGAGCGCGCGGCCCGCATCGAGCAGGACAGCGTGGGTTTCGGGCTGATGCTGGGCAACATCAAGGCGGTGGTCGAAGGCACGCCGCTGCCCAATCCGCAGGGTTTCTAGCCGGGGGAAAGGAGTCGCGGCGCATGGAACCGAACTCGCCGGTGTTTGTGGCCCTGGCCGACCCAACGCGCCGCCAACTGCTGCTGACGCTGGCCGAGGCCAGCCCCCGCACCGCGACGCAGTTGGCCGAGGTGTACCCGATCACGCGGCAGGGCATCCTGAAGCACCTGCACGTGCTGGAAGAAGCCGGGCTGGTAACGGTCGCGCAGCAGGGGCGCGAAAAGCGCTACACGCTGACGCCGGAGCCGCTGAGCGATCTGGAACGGTGGATCGAGGATCTCAACGCGCTGTGGGACGCGCGTCTGGGGCGGCTGAAGGCGCTGGTCGAGGGCGACAGGTCGCCGTAAGCGTCGCACCTGCACCGGGTGAAAAACACGCGCTCCCCGTTCTCATATCGCAGAGAACGGGGAGCGCGATGAAAGCCAACAGCGACGGTCCTACTTGACCAGGAACGCGGCGGTGTCCGCGAGGCGGGTCGAATAGCCCATCTCGTTGTCGTACCACGCCGCGACCGTGACGAGCGTCCCGCCCATGACCTGCGTCAGCGGCAGGTCGATGATGGACGAATGTTCATCACCCACGATGCGCGACGAGGCCCATTCGCCTTCCAGCACGCTCATGACGCCTTGCAGCGGCGCGCTGGTCGCGGCCTTGCGGAACATGTCGTTGAGTTCCTCCGCGGAGGTGGCCCGATCCGTCACCACGGTCGCCTCGACGATGCTGCCCGTGCGCACCGGGACGCGATACGCCTTGCCCGTCATGTTGAGGTCGGGCCAGATGAACTTCAGCGCTTTGGCCGCGCCCGACGACGACGGGATGATGTTCTCCGCCGCCGCCCACGAGTCGCGCCGGTCGCCCATCGGTTGGTCGGTCAGCGATTGGGTGTTGGTGTAGGCGTGCACCGTCGTGAACAAGCCCGACTTGAGGCCCACATTTTCGAGCAGCACCTTGACCACCGGAGCCAGCGCGTTGGTCGTGCAGCTTGCCATGCTCACGATGAAGTGTTTGTCCGGATCGTACTGGTCGAGATTGATCCCCGGCAGCAGGAACGCGTCGGCATCCTCGCGCGACTTGCTAGCGGCGCTGACCAGAACACGCTTTGCGCCGCGATCGAGGTGAGCTTGCGCGCCCGCGCGGCGGGTGGCGCGGCCCGTGCAGTCGATCACCAGCTCGACGCCCAGCGCGCCCCAGTCCGGCAGGGATTGGCTGGTCTCGAAGTACGGGATCTTGTCGTCCCCGATGATCATCGTCGAGTCTTCGGCGGAGACGGGCTTAGGCCAGCGACCGTAGTTCGAGTCCACTTCGAACAGCGCGGCGAGGGTCGGCAGGTCTTTGATATCCGAAATCGAAGCAGGAACGAACAGCCCTCGCTTGAGAGCGGCTTTCATGGCCGAGCGGCCAATGCGCCCAAAACCGTGAATAGCGATTTTGCCCATAGTGTCCATCCTTATGGTTTCAGAACCGGACGAGGATAGGGTGCAGTTTGTTCGCGCGGATGATTTTAACGCTGAGGGGCCGTTGTGTACAGATGCCGCATACCGATGATTCCGTGCTGTAGAGAGAAGCCCGTTGACACGGCACCCGATCTGGCATACGATGGTGCACATGAACGCAAACTACTCGCTTCCCGTCCCTACTGGCTGCCATAACAGACCTGCTCTTCGGAGATGGTCCGTGCGGTGACGCCTGGCTGACGGCTGCGTAAATCGACGCTTGTTCACCGGCTCCCGGATCTGTTCCGGGAGCCGGTTTTTGTTTGCCCCGTGCCTGTGCATTTGTTTTGCCGAGGAGGCTCCTATGCGACTGTCCGACCTGTTCACCCGCACCCTGCGCGACGCGCCGTCCGACGCGGACCTGCCCAGCCACCAGTTGGCGATCCGGGCCGGGCTGGTGCGCCCCGTCGCTGCCGGGAGCTACGCCGTGCTGCCCCTGGGCCGCCGCGTGATGCGCCGCATTGAAGCGATTATGCGCGAGGAAATGGAAGCGCTCGGCGCGCAGGAGATCGTGCTGCCGGTGGTGCAGCCTGCGGAGGTGTGGGCGGCGAGCGGGCGGTTGTATGCGTTCGATGGGGTGCTCCAGGGCTTCACGAGCGATGCGGGTCGCGACTTCGTGCTTGCGCCGACCGGTGAGGAACTCGTTGCACTGCTGGCCGCGCGCGAAGTCGAGAGCTACAAGCACCTGCCGCAGCTCGTGTACCAGATCCACACCAAGTACCGCAACGAGCCGCGCCCGCGCGGTGGGCTGATCCGGCTGCGCGAGTTCAGCATGAAGGACGCTTACTCGCTGGACGCCACGGTCGAGGGGTTGGATCGGGTCTACGAGCGCATCCTGGCCGCGTACGATCGGATTTTCGCCCGCGTCGGGCTGGAAGTCGTGCCGGTCGAGGCCGACAGCGGCGCGATGGGCGGGCGCGCCAGCACCGAGTATATGTTGGCGCACACGCAGGGTGAGTCGGCACTCGTGCGCTGCGACCGCTGCGACTACGCGGCCAGCGACGAGGCGGCGGCGTTTGCGCTACCACAGCCGGAGCCGGTCGAACTGGACCCGGTGTGTAAGGTCGCCACGCCGGAATGCAAGACGATCCAGCAGCTTGCGGATTTTCTGGGCATTCCGGCCTCACAGACGCTCAAAGCGGTGTTTTTTGTGGACGAGCGCCCCGGCGATACGGAAGACGAATTTGTGTTCGTCGTCATTCGCGGCGACCTGGATGTGAACGAGGCCAAGCTGCTGCGCGCGCTGGGCGGTGGCACGCTGCGCGCGGCGACCGACGACGAGATCCGGGCCGTGGGCGCGGAGCCGGGCTACGCCAGCCCGATCGGCCTGACGCGCGAGGCGACCGTCATCGCGGATCTATCCGTGCGGGCGGGCGCGAACTTCGCCGCCGGGGCCAACGAAGCGGGCTACCACTTCACCGGGATCAACGTTCCGCGCGACTTCGATCCGGCGCGCGTGGAGAACATCGCGCTGGTGTACGAAGGCGCGCTGTGCCCGCGCTGCGACGGCGGATCGCTGCACCTGGATCGCGCGATAGAATTGGGCCACTGCTTCAAGATCGGGACGCGCTACAGCGACGCGCTGAACGTAACCTACCTGGACGAGCGCGGTATCTCGCAGCCGGTGATCATGGGCAGCTACGGGATCGGGCTGGAACGGCTGATGGCCGCGATCATCGAATCGCACCACGACGAGCACGGCATCGTGTGGCCCGCCAGCGTCGCGCCGTTCGACGTGCACGTGGTCGTGCTGGGCAAAGAACCGCAGTACGCCGATCTCGCGGCGCAGGTCGTGCGCGACCTGGAAGCGGCGGGCCTGTCCGTGCTGCTCGATGACCGGGCCGACTCGCCGGGTGTGAAGTTCGCGGACGCGGACCTGATCGGCGTGCCGCTGCGCGTGACGGTCAGCAAGAAGGCCGCGGAGCAGGGCGGCGTGGAGGTCAAGCGCCGCGCCGAAGCGGATCGCCGCGTGATCCCGCTGGCGGACGTGGTGGCCTGGGCGCAGAGCGAAGGATAACCTGCCGGGACTATGGGCGCGTGCGCCGTGATCCCCGCATAATTGGGTCATGAGTGCACGCGCAGTCCCCCGAAGGAGATGTGTCATGCCGGAAGATCTGTTCGCCGTCGAAAAAATCCTGACCATCCTGGCTGAAACGCCCGTGCGTCTGACCGCGCTGACGGATGGTCTGCCCCTCGCTCCGCTGCACACGCCGCCCGCGCCCGGCGAGTGGTCTGCCAACGATATACTGGCGCATCTGCGCGCGTGCGCGGATAAGTGGGGGGACTACATGGCGTGGATTCTGACGCAGGATCATCCGACCTTTCAGGCGGTCAATCCGCGGACCTGGATCAAGAAGACGGACTATCCCGACCAGGCGTTTCATGTCTCGTTCCGCGCCTTTGCCGCGCAGCGCGAGGATCTGCTGGCGATGCTGCGTCCCCTGACGCCCGAGCAGTGCGCGCGGGCGGCCACGGTGACCGGGGCCGGTAGGCCGGTCGAACGCACGGTGCACAACTATGCGGATCGCATGGCCCGCCACGAGCGCCCGCACGTCGGCCAGATCGAGCGCACCATCGAGGCGGTGCGCGCGTTGAAATCCTGAGAGTGTAGGCCACGGTAGGAGTTGAGTGAATCTCCGAAGGGGGTTCATGAAAAGCACCTCACCCCTGGCCCCTCTCCAATCCGATTGCAGAGGGGAAAAGGGGTCGGCGGGTAAGGGGTGAGGTTTTTCGATAAGCTGCTTGCCGCCTGTCTGAAAGGGAATAGCTAAAGTGGACATCGCACCGTTCAAGCTGGAACGCTTTTTCGTGCCGTACGAGTTCAGCGCGCGCTACCTGCTCGGCAGCTCCGACTGCGAAACGCTGGCGATCCGCGATCTGCTGGCCTACGAGCCGGATGCCGCCGAACAGTTCCTCGATCTGCGGCTGGGGTATACGGAATCGCAGGGCGCGCCGGACCTGCGCGCCGAGATCGCCGGGCTGTACGAGACGATCGCGCCGGAGCAGGTACTCGTTTTTGCGGGCGCGGAGGAGGCGATTTTCACCTTCATGAACGCCGCGCTGCGGGCGGGCGATCATATCATTGTGCACGCGCCGGGCTACCAATCGCTGTACGAAGTGGCGCGGGCCAACGGCTGCGACGTGTCGCTGTGGACCGCGCGCGAGGAGGACGGCTGGTCGCTGGACCTGGACTGGCTGCGCGACAATCTGCGGCCCACGACGCGCGCCGTGGCGGTCAACTGCCCGCATAACCCGACCGGTTACCTGATGGACGCCGCCACACAGCGCGCCCTGGCCGATCTGCTGGCGGAACGCGGCATTCTGCTGTTCAGCGACGAGGTCTATCGCGGCCTGGAGCACGATCCCGCCGACCAACTGCCCGCCGCGTGCGATCTGTTCGAAGGCGCGGTGTCGCTGGGCGTGATGTCCAAGACGTATGGGCTGGCGGGGCTGCGCATCGGCTGGCTGGCGACGCGGGATCGCGCCCTGTTCGAGCGGCTGGTGGCGTTCAAGGACTACACGACGATCTGCAACAGCGGGCCGAGTGAGTTCCTCAGCACGCTGGCGCTGCGCCACCGCGACGCGATTGTGGCGCGGAACCTGGACATCATCCGGCGCAACCTCGACACGCTGGACGCGTTTTTTGCTGCACATGCGGACCGGTTCGACTGGCAGCGCCCCCGCGCCGGATCGACGGCCTTTCCGCGCGTGCGGGGCGAGGCGAGCGCGGAAGCGTTCTGCATCGATCTCGTGGAACGGCAGGGCGTCATGCTGCTGCCGAGCACCTGCTTTTTCTACGACGACCGCCATTTCCGGCTGGGGTATGGGCGCGCCAACCTGCCGGAAGCGCTGGCGCAGTTCGAGTTGTACTTACAGTCTCGTATGCCCCGTTAGAACGCTGGGCCTTGCCTCCGCTACGGGAGCGTGGTATACTGTAGTTGCCTAGTTTAAGACACGATGCGGAAAGTGGGTCCCCCCACTTTTCGTTGTATATACGCATGTGTCACTGGGCAGCCACGCGGAATGAAGGAGTGTTCCCAGGACGGAACGAACTGAACCATGAAGAGTGATTTCACCCTGGCATTCAACGAAATTGTCGAAACGCGCGCGCTGCCGCGTGAGGTCGTGTTGGAGGCGCTGTCACAGGCGCTGATCTCGGCCTACCGCCGCGATGCTAATGTGTCCTCGAACCAGAAGGTCGATGCCCGTATCGATATGACGGGGCATTCGCAGATCTATCTGGAAAAAGAGGTGTCCGAATCGGTCGTGAACGAACAGACCGAGGTCACCCTGGACGTAGCTCGTGAGCTAAACCCTGACGCCCAGTTGGGCGACACGATTATGGTCCCGGTTCAGACGCGCGCCAGCTTCGGACGCATCGCAGCACAAACCGCCAAACAGGTTATTTTGCAGCGCATTCGTGAAGCCGAGCGCGAAACCCTTTACGATGAGTTCGTGGAGCGCGAAGGCGATCTGGTTACCGGCACGGTGCAGAGCGTCACCAGCGGCGCGCTGACGGTCAGCCTGGGGCGGGCGGAAGCCGTCATGCCCCGCGCGCAGCAGATCCCTGGTGAGCGCTACCGTCACCACGATAAGATCCGCGCCTACGTGATGGAAGTCAAGAAGAACAGCCGCGGGCCGCAGATCGTGGTCAGCCGGGCGCACAAGAACATGCTGCGCCGCCTGCTGGAATACGAAGTGCCCGAAATTTACAACGGCCAGGTCGAAATCAAGAACATCGCGCGTGAGGCGGGTCATCGCTCGAAGGTGGCCGTAGCCGCACTGCAAGAAGGCGTAGACCCGGTCGGCGCATGCGTCGGTATGCGCGGCATCCGCATCCAGAACATCGTCAAGGAACTCAGCGACGAGAAGATCGACGTGATCGAGTGGAGCGCGGACCCGGCGGTTTTCATCGCCAAGGCGCTCAGCCCGGCGCGCGTCAGCAATATGCTGCTCGAAGAAGATCCCGATACGGGCCGCACCGCGACGGTGCTCGTGCCCGACGACCAGCTCTCACTGGCGATTGGGCGCGAAGGTCAAAACGCGCGCCTTGCCGCCAAGCTGACCGGCTGGCGCATCGACATCAAGAGCGTATCTGAGGCGGCGACCACGGCCTTCGACAAGATCGAACGCTCGCCGCTGAGCCAGCTCAGGCAGTCCGCGACGGCGCTGATCGACGAAGTGGCGCGCATCATCGAGAAGAAACGCGCCAACCGCCCGATCCAACCCGAAGAATTCCGCACCCTGACCGATTTCGCGGGGCAGGCGGAAGAATTGATGCTCCAGGAGCGCGAGTCGAGCCGCTCGGAGCGTAAGGCCATGCTGGACACCGTGCGGGCGCTGGTTCCCGAGCGCGCGTTCACGATGGACATCGGCGAGCTGGAACTGGACGAGGACATCAACCGCGCGCTGTCGAAGATCAGCAACGTGGGCGACCTGATGGTCCGTATGCTGGCCGAAGAAGCCGTGCTGGAGCAGATGCTGCGGCAGGGTGGGGCCGGTGAAGACGCGATGGAAGCGATCCGGTTTGCGCTGGACGACCTCGTGATCCTCAGCCCCGAGGAAGAAGCCGAAGCCGCCGCTGCCGCCGAAGCCGAAGCTGAAGCGGTCGCGGAAGCCGAAGTGGAAGCCGAGCCGGTCGCGGAAGCGCCGCAGCCGGTTGCCGCCGAAAAGACCGAGCCGCTGCTGCCGGTCGACGACGCCATGCTGGCGTACCAGCCTTCCGAAGCGGTCGAGGAAGAGGAAGATCTCGAAGCGACGCTGCCCGCGTTCGTGGAGCCGGAACCGGCCCCGCGCGCCGAGGGGGAAGAGGAAAAGCCGCGCCGCAAGCCGGCCAAACCGCAGCAGGCTGCGCCGGAGTGGGAGCGTCCCGCCGAGACCGACGACGAGGCTTCGAAGTCCAAGTCGAAGAAGAAGCGGCGTGAGCTGGTCTTCGACGAAGAACGTGGTGAAGTGGTTGCCAAGCGCCGCCGCAAGCGTACTCGTGGCAGCGATGACAGTTGGGAAGAGTACTTGTAGCGGGCGCTATGGCTAAAACAGCCCCAAAAGGCAGCCGTAAACGGCACGTCCCCCAGCGGACGTGCGTCGTTTGCCGCAGCACTGCCGATAAGCGCACCTTGATGCGCCTGGTGCGTACGCCGGACGATGGGGTGCACGTCGATCCGACGGGAAAGCAAAACGGGCGCGGCGCTTACTTGTGTGATCAGCGCGCATGCTGGGAGCGCGCACTTGAGACGGACGTGCTGGCAAAGGCCCTGCGCACCACGTTGACCGAAGCGGATCGGGAACGGATACGGGCAGCGCAGCCACGGTCGGACCTCGGTTAACCCGCTCGACAACCCAGTTAACAATCGCTGCACCCTGTGCAGCACACCAAACGCAGACTGTCCCCAGGTCGCTTTCGGGTGAGCCTGGGGCTTGACCTTGTTCTCAGATAAGACCATGAAAGGAGGCTAGCGGTGCAACACTGCCCATGAACTTTGCAGTGTCTGTCGCTAATGCTATGGCCCAGGAAAAACAAATCATCGAAGTACCCGACTTTTTGACGGTCCGCGAGCTTGCGGACCTGGTGGAAGCCAGCCCGATTGAGGTCATGAAGGAACTGATCAGCAACGGGATCATGGCGTCCATCAACCAGCAGATCGACTATGACACCGCCGCCATCGTGCTGGACGGGCTGGGCTACGAAGCTCGTCCGACGAGCGCGCCGGAGGCCGAAGCCGACGAAGCTGCCGAAGACATGCCGCAGTGGCGCCGCCTGTACGCAGGCGAAGACCCCTCCAAGCTGGTCCGCCGCCCGCCGGTTGTGACCGTGCTGGGGCACGTCGATCACGGCAAGACGTCGCTGCTGGACGTGATCCGCAAGGCGCACGTTCAGGAAGGCGAGGCTGGAGGCATCACCCAGCACATCGGGGCCTATCAGGTCAAGCTGGGCGATAACCTGATCACCTTCCTCGACACGCCCGGTCACGAGGCATTCACTGCAATGCGCGCGCGCGGCGCGCAGGGCGCGGACATCGCGGTGCTGGTCGTCGCGGCGGATGACGGTGTGATGCCCACCACGCGCGAGGCGCTGGCGCACATTCGCGCCGCACACGTGCCGGTGGTTGTCGCGCTGAATAAGATCGACAAGCCCAACGCCAACCCCGAGTTCGTCAAGCAGCAGTTGGCCGAAGTCGGCCTCAGCTCGGACGAGTGGGGTGGTGACACGTTGGTCGTGCCGGTCAGCGCCAAGACCCAGACGGGCATCGACGACCTGCTGGAAGCGATCCTGCTGGTTGCGGAGGAACTCGATATCCGCGCCAATCCCGACCACGTCGCCGCCGGGACCGTGCTCGAAGGCAGCATGCACGCCAATCGCGGCCCGATTGCGACGCTGCTGGTCCAGAACGGCACCCTGCACACCGGGGATGTCGTGATCGCGGGGCAGGCTCAGGGCCGCATCAAGGGCATGTTCGACGAGTTCGGCAAGCCTGTCAAAGAGGCCGGCCCATCTTGCCCGGTGATCGTGATGGGGCTGGACGAATCGCCGCACGCCGGGGATCTGTTCGAGGTGTCTCCGAGCGTCAAGGAAGCGCGGTCTATCGTCGCCGAACGGCGCGACGCTGCTGCTGCTGCCGCCGTTCGGCCCGCGCAGTCCTACTCGCTGGAAGATATCTTCAGCCGCTTCCAGGCGGGTGAAACCAAAGAGCTGCGCCTGATCATCAAGGTGGACGTGTACGGATCGCTGGAACCGGTGGTCGCTGAGGTCGAGAATCTGGCGACGAACGATCTGAAGGTCCGCGTGCTGCACGCCGACGTAGGCGAAATCACCGAAAATGACGTGAACCTCGCCAGCGCGTCGAACGCGATCATCCTCGGCTTCAACGCCTATGCAGACTCTGCCGCGCAGCGCATCGCGGAATCGAACGGCGTGGACATTCGCAGCTACAGCGTAATCTACAAGCTGATCGAAGACGTCGAAATGGCGCTGAATGGTATGCTCGATCCGGTGTACGCCGATCGCACGATAGGCGTGGCCGAAGTGCGCCGCGTGATCCGCGTGCCGAAGGTGGGCGCGATCGCCGGGTCGTACGTGCTGGAAGGCACGGCGCGCCGCAACGCCAAGACGCGCGTGGTACGCCGCGGGCAGACCATTGCCGAAGGCATCACGGTCGGCAGCCTGAAGCGCTTCGAAGAGGACGTGCGCGAGGTCCGTAAGGACTTCGAATGCGGCATCGGCCTGGATAACTTCCACGACTTCGAAGAGGGCGACCGCATCGAGTTTTACGTGCGCGAGCGTGTAAACTAACCGGCTGCGCTGAGGCGCCGCCAGACAGTCTGGATTCTTTTGCCGGGCCAGAGGAATATGGTATTCTTCTGGCCCGCTGCGTGTCTAGAGGATGTTATGCAGGTGCTGGTGAGCGGGATCACGAGCGGCCTGGGGCGGCTGCTGGCAGAGCGGCTCGTCGCAGAGCCGGGTGTGGGCGGCGTGATGGGGCTGGACGATCGCCCGCTCTATCCGGTTGTGCCCGGCGTTCAGTTCACCCGCGCTCGTGCCGACCAATCTGAATGGCATACCCTCCTGGCGCGCGCCGATGTCGTGATTGCGATCACGTCCGGCGTGTGGCCGCGCGGCGTGGCGGCCCTGGCCGAACGCAGCAAGCGTTTTTTGCGGGCCGTGTACGATGCAGGTGTTCCCCGCCTGATCACGGTCGGCAGCAGCCTCGTGTACGGCCCCTACGCCTCGGTGGTGACCGAGCAGTCCCCGGTGCGCGGGCACGAGGGCGGCCCCTATGGGCGGGCGCTGGCGTTCACGTCCGATTACTTCGACACGCTGGCGTTGAACTGGCCGGGCGGCGTGCTGACTCGCCTGCGCACGGCCTGGATCTGCGGGCCGCGCCACGTGCGTCTGGTCCAACACCTCGCGGCGGGCCCGGTGCTCGCGTGCGGATACGGCAACCGTCGCGTGCAGCTTCTGCACGAGGCGGATGCAGTCGAGGCCATCTTGCTGGCCGTGCGCCATCCCCTGCCGGGTGTGTATAATGTAGCGCCGGATGAAGGACTGCCACTGCGCGAGGTAGCCGCCGCGCTGGGGCACGGATCGACCTGCGCGCCGCTGGCGTGGATCGCGCTGCGGGCCGGGCTGCGCGGCGTGGCGCGTCCCTTCGAATGGGCGCGTGCATTGGTGAGCGGAACCGTGATCGCTGCAGACAGGCTGCGCGCGGTGGGGTGGACCCCCGCCTATTCGACCCGCCGGGCGCTGGACGATACACTGGCGCTGCTGCCGGGCCGCGACTGATAGATGTTGGGTGAATGTGAACAGGAAGGAACGACGATGACGATCAAACAGGAACGCGCAGCGCACCTGATTCAGGACATTCTCAGCACGCTGTTAAGGATAGAAGTCACCGATCCCGCGCTGGACGGCATCACGGTGACCGACGTGAAGGTAGACCGCGAGATCGAATATGCGGACGTGTACGTGCACGCGCTGGGCGACGACGAACGGCGCGACGAGGTGATGGCCGGGCTTCAGCGCGCCAATGGCTTTTTGCGGCGCGAGCTGGCCCAGCGCATTCACTTCCGCAACACGCCTGTGCTGCACTTTCACTGGGACGTAGCGCTGGAGCGCGGCGAGCGCATCGACAGCCTGCTTGACCAGATCCATCGCCAGCAGGACGACACATCGTCCACCGAGGAGCAGGAATCCGATGAAGCTTGAGTGGGAGGCCGCCGCCGAACTGGTCGGTGAGGCGGATCGTATTCTAGTGGTGACGCACATCGATCCCGATGGCGACGCGATCGGGTCGATGATGGGGCTGACGCACGCATTGCGCGGCGTAGGCAAGACCGTGATTCCCGCTGTGGATGGCGGCGTGCCCGACGACCTGCGCTTTTTGCCTGGCACGGAGGGCGTGCTGCCCGCGCTCGATGCGCCGGACGTCGATCTGGTGATCGTGACGGATTGCAGCGACGTGCCGCGCACCGGGCAGTCCGGGCAGGTGGCGTTGAGCCTGGGCGTGCCGGTGATCAACCTCGATCACCACGTCACCAACTTGCAGTTCGGACAGATCAACCTCGTCGATGCGGCCACCGTCGCCGCGTCCGAGGGCGTGCTGGACTGGATGGACGCGGTCGGCATCGCCATCACGGACGATTCCGCATTCTGCCTGCTGACCGGCCTCGTGACCGATACCCTGTGCTTCCGCACTGACAACGTCAAGGCGGATACGCTCGGCAAGGCCCAGCGGCTCATGCAGCAGGGCGCGCCGCTGTCGGAAATCGTGCAGCGCACCGTCAACCGCCGCACCGCCGCCGGGATGCGTCTCTGGCAGGTGGCGATGCCGGGCATTCACCTGGAAGATCACGTCATCTGGACCGTGATCACGCGCGATCTGTACGCGCAGGCGGACTATCCCGGCCACGACGACGCCGGGCTGGTCGGCACGCTCATCCAGGTGGACGGCGCGTACATCTCCGCCGTGTTCAAGGAGAAGGAAAACGGCGCGATCGAAATGGGCTTCCGGGCCGTGCCCGGCTTCGACACGTCGCAGATCGCGCTGTCATTGGGCGGCGGCGGGCACAAGCTCGCGTCCGGCGCGACGGTGGCCGAGCCGCTCGAAACGCTCGTGCCGCGCGTGATCGCGCTGCTGAAGGCCGAAGCGCTCTCCAAGCTGCCGGTGATCGCTTGAGTTATGACCGTACCAGAGCCGCCGGTCTTCGGCCTGCTGAACGTCAATAAGCCGTCCGGCCCCACCAGCCACGACATCGTGGCGCGGGTGCGGCGCGGCACACACATCAAAAAAATCGGCCATGCCGGGACGCTCGATCCACTGGCGACGGGCGTTCTGGTGCTGTGCCTCGGCCCCGCCACGCGGCTGGCTGAATACGTGATGGGGTCGCCCAAGACCTACCGCGCGCGCGTGCACTTTGGCATCGAGACGACGACCTACGACGCCGAGGGCGAGGTCACTGCGCAGGACGATACACCCGTCACGCGCGAGCAGGTCGAGGCGGCGCTGTCCGCGTTTCGCGGCGACATCGCGCAAATTCCCCCCATGTACAGTGCCATTCAGCAGGACGGGCGGCGGTTATACGATCTCGCCCGCGCCGGGCAGGAGGTCGAGCGCGAGCCGCGTCCCGTGACCATCGAACGGCTGGATCTGCTGGCCTGGGAGCCACCCTACGCCGACCTGGAAGTGGTGTGCTCGCCGGGCACGTACATCCGCAGCCTCGCGTATGACCTCGGGCGCGCGGTGGGGGTAGGCGCGCATCTGGCCGCGCTGGAACGTGCCGCCAGCGGATCGTTTACCGTGGCGGATGCGGTGACGTGGCCCGATCTCGACGCGGCGATGGCGGCGGGCACGTGGCGCGAGTGGCTGCTGCCGCCGGAGCGCGCGGTCGCGCACCTGCCAGCGGTGCTGTTGGATGCGGACGCGGTGCAGTTGGTGCGCAACGGCGTGCGCATCGAGGCGGACGGCGCGCGCGGGTTGGCGCGCGGCCTGGATGCGGATGGGCATCTGGTCGCCGTGCTGGAAGGCCGGGGCAGCGCCTGGAAACCGCATAAAGTGTTCAGCGTTTAGCCAGGATCCAGTGGGCACAGCAGCGCGGTTGGGTTATGGTCTGGATCGGGTAGATTGGTAGGGCCGTAGCGCCCGGTTTCCCATCGCACAAGGGGGATTCCTGCATGCAGCACGTCTATACACTCTCAGCCGCCCGCCTGGGCGGGCCTGGAATCGTTGCCATCGGCATGTTCGATGGGGTCCACATGGGCCACCAGCATTTACTCACCCAACTGGCGCATACTGCGCGCGTGAAAAACAGCATCCCGACGGTATTGACCTTCTTTCCGCATCCCGATATGGTGATGGGACGCGTCTCCGGGCGGTACTACCTGACAACGCCGGAGGAGCGGGCCGCCCGCCTGGGCGATCTGGGCGTCGAGTGGGTCATCACGCATCCGTTCGATGCGCAGGTGCGGCAGATCCGCGCGGCGGATTTCGTAGACGAGCTGGTACGACACCTCAACCTGGACGAGCTGTGGGTTGGGGCGGATTTTGCGATGGGCTATCAGCGCGAAGGCAATGTGGCATTCCTGCGCGAGCAGGGCATGGAAAAAGGGTTCGAGGTTAAAACGGTGGACTTGGTGGCGAGTGACGAGGGCGGACAGATCATCAGCAGCAACAGCATTCGGGCGACTCTGAACGCGGGCAACGTCGAACAGGCTGCACGGTGGCTGGGCCGCCCCTATCAGGTCAGCGGGGAAGTGGTGCACGGCGACCAGCGCGGGCGCACCATCGGCTTTCCCACGGCGAACATGGCGGTGTGGGACGAAAAGTTCCTGCCGGAAAACGGCGTCTATGCGGGCTGGGTGCGCGTGGGCGATGAGGTGTATATGTCCGTGGCGAATGTGGGCCGCCGCCCGACCTTCGACGGGCAGACGGTCACGGTGGAAGCGCACCTGCTGGACTTCGACCGCGACATTTACGGCGAGGTGATCACGTTCGACTTCGTGGCGCATCTGCGGCCCGAAATGCGTTTCAGCGGCATCGACGCGCTGGTGGCGCAGATCAAGCGCGACGCCGAGCAGGGCCGCCAGATTCTGTCACAGGCGGCGCGCCCCTAGAACGTCACCGCCGCGTCTGATCACCCCAAATGATCGGCATCAAAAACACCTCGACCCCGCGTACTGATTTGGGGCTGAGGTGTTTTTTCTTTTCGGCGTGCGTGTCTCAAACGATCCGCGTAATTTCTACTCCGGCGCGACCTCGGCCTTTGCGTAGTAGAGGACGTACTGCTCGCTCATGGGGATGTCGAGGTTGTCGGTGTACTGCGGATCGGACAGCGTGAAGAAGCGCCGGATCAGCGGCAGGCGTTCCACTGCGTCGGCGCTCAGGAAAAAAGCCTGATCCACATCGCGCGGCAGTGCGGTCAAATAGCCCCACGTAAGATCCGCCGTGCCGATCGTGTTCAGCACCCGATCCCCGCTGCCGGTCAGGTACCTGAACGTGTCTCTGGCGTAGCGCGCGTCGTACCCTGCGCCGCCGATCAGGTGAATCTGCGTGCCCTCCGGGAACGTCGCGGCGCGCATGACCGCATCGGTTTCGTCCGGCATGCTCGACAGGATCCTGAGGTGGTAATTGAAGCTTTCCAGGTGGGGGCCAAAGTAGTAAGCGCCCTGGAAAAACGTGATTAGCGCCACGACGCCCACCATCGCCGCCCGCTGAAGGCGCGGGTGGCTCATGCCCGGCCAGGGGAAACTGAGGATCGCCCGGAAGCCTATCGCGCATAACAGCGCCAGCGCCGGAAAGACGCAGACGAGGCGCGTCGTCATAAATCCGCCGACCAGGAACCCGTTGCCGAGCGTGGCCACCAGCGGCCACAGCAGCAGGAGAATCGACGGCGCGCGCGGGTGCACGAGGCATACCACGACGCCGATCAGAAACGCGGGCGCGACCACGATCAGCAGCAGCGGCGTTCGCCCGTCATAATAGGCGCTGGCGTATTCGTACTGCGAGAGAAAGCCGAGCGCGACCGATTTCACGCGGCTCACGTACGCATCCGCCGTGTCCGCCGAGGAGACGCGGGAGGGCGGGATCGACGGATCGTGGATCATATCGAAGCGCGGCGTGAGCGGAAGCTCAAGCCCGGCCAGCGTGTAGTACACCGGGAAGGCGACGATGATCGTGACGAGCGCCGCCAGGATCAGCCCTTGCCAGGGTAAACGCTGCCCCCACAACACGGCCAGCGCCGCCACCCATACGGCCATCGTCACGGGAAACACCCCGCGCCCGCCCTCGTAGAAATATTGGGTCAGGCCCAGACAGGCTCCCGCCAGTGCGAAATTCGCCCGGCGGTGAGTCTGAAGCCCGCGCACGAGGAAGGCGTATGCCAGCGTTCCGAACAACGGATCCGCGATGTTGTTGAGCCCCAGGCGGCTGAAGTGCAGGTGCGGCGGATAGGCGACGAGCAGCAGCGCCGCGATGTATCCCGTCGTGCGGTCGAACAGCGAGCGCCCCAGCAGGTACACGGCGGGGATGGTGAGCGTCCCGAAGACGGCGCTTGGCAGGCGCAGCCCGGCGAGCGTGGAGCCGAACGCGCTGGTCGTTCCCCACTGGAAGTACGTGTAAATGCGTGGGAACGCGACGATGCCGTTGATCGGGAACAGCAGGTTGACCTGCTCGACCCGGTAATAGGCCATCATGTCGGCAAAATTAAGCTCGTCGACAAAAAGCCGGATCGTGCCGTTGAGGTTCCAGACGCGCAGGGCAAACCCTATGCCGGTCAGAAGGCCGAGCAGCCCGATTTCGCGCCACGGTACGCTGATCCGGCGGGGAGGCAGCGCCGCGCCGCTGGTTCCCCACACCAGCAGTGCAATGCCGCTCACCAGCAGCGCGAACTGGATGTGCGGCGATAGGCCCTTCAACAATTCCAGCCCCAACCACTGCCCGTCCGCCTCGGCCAGAACCAACAGCAGACCCGTGCCGATCAGGCTCGCCGGGAGCGCGCGGCGCGACGTGACGCCCTCGAAGCCGCGCCGGTCGGAGATCGACGCGGGCCGCCAGGGCACGGCCCACAAGGCGCAGCCCAGCAGGATGGAACCGGCTGCCAGCCATTTCAGAGCGCCTAATAAATTGTCTTCAGGGGCGGATATGGGATAGGGCGTTGTGGCGAAGATATTGAAGTCAAGCTCGGAAAACCCGACGAGGCGGAAGGCCCTGGCGCTGGCGATCACCGCAGCGACGCCTCCTATAGCATACAGGAGGGTCAGCGTACGGCGTATGGAAAAATGTTTGGCCCACCACCCCAAAGTCACCGGACGGGAAGAAGCCGGTGTCGTCTCGATCATGTAGACTCACTCGCGCATGATGCGATACCCCAGGCGGCGCAGCGCTTTTTCGTCTCGCCGCCAGTTTTTCAGGACTTTGACCCACAATTCCAGATAAACTTTTGTGCCCAGGAACTGCTCGATCTCCTGGCGCGACTGCTGGCTGATGGTCTTGAGCATCTGGCCCTGCTTGCCGATGACGATGCCCTTGTGCGAGTCGCGCTCGACGTAGATCGTCGCGCCGATGTAGGTGAGGGATTCGCTGCGCTCGGTGAACTCGTTGACCTCGGTCGCCACCCCATGCGGGACTTCCTGCTCCAGGTTGAGCAGCACCTTTTCGCGGACCATCTCGGCAACGATGTCGCGCACGGTCGTGTCGGAAAGCTGGTCGGCGGGGAAGTAGCGCGGACCGCGCGGCAGGGCAGCGATCATGCGCGCCAGCACGTCATCCGCGCCTTTGCCCTCTTTGGCGACGGTCGTTACCCAGTTGGCAAACGGAACCAGTGCGTGGAACAACTCGACGTGCGCGTCAAGCTGCTGCGGGCTGGTGATCAGGTCGATTTTGTTGAGCACCATCAGTACGGGTGTGACGCCTTCGACGCTGCGCACCAGCTCCGCGATCTGCTCGTCTTCGGGCGAGGGGCGCTCGCTGGCGTCCACCACGAACAGCACGACATCCGCGTCTTTGAGCGCATCGACGGCAACCGACACCATAAACTCGCCCAGCGGCGTGCGCGGGCGGTGGATGCCGGGGGTATCGACGAAAATCAACTGCGCATCGTCGCGGGTCAGGATGCCAAGCTGGCGCAGACGGGTCGTCTGAGGCTTGGGGCTGACGATGGCGATCTTCTCGCCCAGGATGGCGTTCATCAACGTGGATTTGCCCACGTTGGGGCGGCCAATTACGGCTACGAAGCCGCTGCGGTGATCTTCGGGCAGAGTCTCGTCTTCCTCGTCGTGCAGCACATCCAGCAGATCGTCGGGCAGGTCAGTCATCGGAATCCTTTGCAAGTGATCAAACACTCAGCTTGAACGGGTTGAAGTCCGTCGCGCGGTCGTAGTAGTCTTCGTGCTCCAACTGCTTGAGCAGGTTGACGATCCGGTAGGTGAGGGGCGTCATGGCTGCTTCCAGGCCGACCTTGAGGATGTAGTTCGTGACGACCAGCGACACGAAAATTTCCCACGGGAAGACGCCCAGCAGCGTGGCGATGACGGTGAAGACGATCGTATCGACGCCTTCGCCCACCAGCGTGCTGCCGATGGTGCGCATCCACAGCCAGCGCCCGCCGGTCCATACCTTCATCTTCGCCAGCACGAAGCTGTTCGAGAACTCGCCCAGGAAATAGGCCGCGAGGCTTGCCACGATCAGCCCGCTGACGCCGCCGAGGATCGCGTCATACGCGCCCTGACCGGCATATCCCTGCCATTCGGCCTCGCCGGGCAGCACCGCCGCCAGCCACACGAACAGGCCCAACAGCACGTTGGCCCCGAAACCCGCCCAGATCACGCGGCGCGAGCGCTTATAGCCGTACACTTCGGTCAGCACGTCCCCGAAGATGTAGCTGATAGGGAAGACGAGCGTCCCGGCATCGAACGCAAGCGCAATCGGGCCGAGGCTCATCTTAAGATCGATGATCTTGGCGCTGCTCAAGATGTTGCTGATCAACAGCACCGTCACGAACAGGACCATGATCAGGTCGTAGTAGCGATAATTGCGATGAATGTGTTCGTTGTCCATGCCGCCCATTTTAGCACAGGTGCGCCCAAAATGAAGCGGCGAGTCGCAGCGATCCCGGGTGGGCGATCAGCGTTCCGGGGAAAGGTCGGGCTGGACCGGTTCGGGGTCCGTCGCCAGATAGCCGAGTTCCGTCAGGCGTTTGATCGCTGTGCTGATCGGAACCTGGAACAGTACCGCGACGATTTGCGGCGCGCGCTGGCGGCTGTTGAGCGCGGAGAGCAGCGCAGTGGGCACGAGCAGCGTTGCGGCGAACGTATCGATGTCGTCGGCGGTCAGCGGCTTGCTGGACATCAGGCGCACACGGGTAGACCACGCGCTTTCGCCCACCAGCCGCGCGATGGCGCGGGCGGTCGTCAGGCGCTGCGCAAACGGGTCGTCGGTGGGCGGTGCAAGCTGCGGCGCGCGGTCGGGATCGACCGCCCAGAGCTGGAGCGGCGGGTGGCTGTAAATCTCGTCGACCGGAACGGGCAGGCGCAGACTGCCGCTCAACTGGAGGAGTTCGACCGCCATGTGCTCGATGCGGGCGCGGCGGGCGATGATCTTCATGGTGTGGCCCCGCGAGGCTGTGGGCGTGGGCGAGGTGCGGGCGAATGCGTTGGGAGTGTAGTCGTTGTACATGGCCGCGATCCCCATCTCTACCAGCATTCGGTGTGCGCTCTCAATTGCTGTGATGTAAGTGCACGCCATATAAAAGGATAGCGTGCGGCGCGGATCTGTCAATATGGTATAGCCCAAACAAAAACCGCCCTCACAGGGGAGGGCGGTCGGTGTGTCGTTGAACGTCGGAGGTGGTTACTGCGGCTGGGCCGAGGCTGCCGCGTCGGTAACCGGCAGCGTGTCCGCGCTGCCCACCACGACCGACACCAGATCCCCGAAGATCCAGGCCGTCGCGCCGTCTTCCGGCAGGGTGACCAGATACCAGTCGCGGGCTTCGTTGGCGCCCTGCATGAACACGATGCGCCCGTTGATCGCCGTGCCGACGCGGGCCCCGTTCGTGGACGGCTCCGCGCGCAGGTTGGCGGGGGTGGACGTCTGGACGCGCGCGATCACCGGCAGCAGCGGCTCGATATCGGCCATTTCCGCATCGGGCGCCGGCTCCCAACTGGTGAGGCGCTCCTGCATGGCCGTGGACGAGGTGAGATTCTGGCTCACGCCCGTGCGGATCTCCTGGCGGTAGACGTCCCAGGTGAAGCCGATCGGATCGACGTCCGCGTCACGCAGGTACGCGATCTGCGTCTGGTCGGGGCTGAAGACCGGCTCGCGCTCCGCGACGTCCGGTGTATAGGTCACGTTGCGGGCCTGCACGTCCGGCTCGCAGGTGGTGTTTTCGTAAATGCACGCGGCGGGCAGAATGAACACGTCGGAGACGTCGCCCTCGGTCGCATATGCGATCCACTGGCCGTCAGGGCTCCAGTGCGGTGTCAGGCCCGCGGCGACCGGGACCTCGACATCCGTTTCGGTGTCTAGCACGCGGATCTCCCACTCGGAATCCTCCTCGCGGGCGACGTAGCGGTTGTACATCAGGTACCGTCCCGTCGGGTCGTACGAGGCGCGGCCCGTGTCATCACCGAAGTCGGTGAGCTGCGTGACGTCGCCGCTGGTGGTATCGACCACGTACAGATTGTAGCGTTCGCTGTCGGCCCGGTTGGAATAAATCGCAAGGCGGTTGCCGTCAGGATGCCACGACGCGGCGTAATCCTGGTACACGCCGTCGTTGGGGATCAGTTCGGTGCTCTCGCCGCTGTCCGGGTCATACAGGAAGAGGTTCGCGGTGCGATTGTCCCCATGCCAATCCGTTGCGGAATCGCCGCCGCAGATGCGCGTATAGGCCAGCACGGTCATGTCGGGGTTCCAGATGCCGTCGCGTATCCAGCAGTTCGCGTCGTCGTCTGCGACCAGCACGGTTTTATCCGTGCCGTCCGGCAGGATGGAATACAGGCCGTCATCATCCGCGATCACCAACCGGCCCGGGGGAACGGGCAGCGTTGAAGGAGTTTCATCACCTTGCGCGCTCACACCCGGCACAACGAGGCTTGCCAGGGCGAGGACGAGCAGGGACACGGTGAGGCGCTTACGGAACATAATAAGTCTCCTTGTGGGGCCGCTCCACCAGGGCGAAAACATTGACAATCTCAAGTCTTAGTTATGTCTTGTTCAGGGTCGATTGTCAAGTGTGCAGGCCGATGCCTGCACAACGACCAGCCGACGCGCACGAGAAGCACGCGTGGTTGTTAAAAAAGCTGGACATTTGCACGGCGATCGGAAACCGGGCAAAAACGCATCTCCGGCTTCGTTTTTAGCGTCCAGCGCAGGAGGTAGACGGCATTGTTCGGGA
Source organism: Aggregatilinea sp. (assembly GCF_036822615.1). Classification (NCBI taxonomy): domain Bacteria; kingdom Bacillati; phylum Chloroflexota; class Anaerolineae; order Aggregatilineales; family Aggregatilineaceae; genus Aggregatilinea; species Aggregatilinea sp. The sequence continues at coordinate 28,609 of NZ_DAISHJ010000048.1, forward strand.
TTTCGTGCGGAGGGGGAGTTCGGTTAGGCCAGCAGAGCCAGCGAGCGGTCGGCGGTTTCGCGGACGTCTGCGGGGGTGATGTCGGCGGTGGTTGCGGCGGGCAGGATCACGCTGAATGTGCTGCCTTTGCCCGGCGCGCTCTCGACGCGGATCTCGCCGTGCAGCCGGGTCACGATGCGCTGCACGATCGACAGGCCGATCCCGCTGCCGCTGGCTTCGCCCTGGTGGAAGCGCGTGAACATCTCGAACAGGCGCTCCAGGTTCTCCGGCGCGATGCCCAGCCCGTTGTCGATGATGTCGTAGCACACGTTTTCGCCCTCGGCGCTGCCGCGAATCTCGATCCGGGGGGCGGGATTGTCGCGCCCGATGTATTTGATCGCGTTGCCGATCAGGTTGGCCAGAATTTCTTCGAGCCAGACGGGGTGGGCGTGAGTGGGGGGCAGGGGCAGCCTGACCTGAAGCTCGATGTCGCGCTGGACGATCACGTCGCGCAGGCGGGCGATCGCGCCGCGCACGGCCAGCTCGGCGCTGACGTTGGTCAGGGCCATGTCCGGGTTGCGAAGCTGCGCCAACAGCAGCAGCTCTCCGATCATGTCGCGCATTTGCGTCGCGGATTCCTGCAAATAGGACAGGTACTCGCGGCCTTCTTCGGACAGAACGTCGCCGTCGCTGTCGTCGAGCAGTTCCGTGTAGCCCACGATGATTTGCAGCGGCGTTTTGAGGTCGTGCGCGACGGTATGGGTGAATGCGTCAAGCTCGTTGTTGCGCGTCTCAAGTTCGCGCGCGTAGCGGCGGATCGTTTCTTCCGAATCTTTGCGGTCGGTGATGTCCCGCAAGACCACGACGCGCCCGCGCAGGCGGCTGCCCGCATAAATCGGGGAGATGCGCATGTCGAAGATATGTAGCCTGCCCCGGCACTGAAGCTCGATCTCGGTGTGCCCGGTGCGCAGTTCCTGGTAGCGCTCCAGCAGGCCCGGCAGTTTCGCCAGGGCGACCGAGGCGGGCTGCCCGATGACCGCTGCCGTGCGTGTTTCGAGCATCGCTTCGCCCGCGCTGTTGACGTCCACAATGCGATTCTGGGTGTCCAGCACGAATATCGTGTCGGTGATGCTGTTCATGACGATCGCGTGCGCCGGAGGGATCAGGTCCAGCAGGCGGTAGCGCAGCAGGCTCCACCCGATCGCAAAGCAGGCGAAGATGAACCCGAACGGCGTGATGTCGTAATAGGCGGTGATGCTGTTATCCACCGAGGTGATCAGGTACGTCGCCAGCGGCCCCATGACGGCCAGCAGCAGCAGGCCAAGCTGGGCGCGGTAGATGCGCGGCGCGTGGATGAGCGAATAGGCCGTGATGCCGATGATCAGCAGGGCCAGGATGACGTAATACACGCCGCCGAGGATGTAGATCGGGCCGTAGGTGCAGTCAAAGAAGACCAGCCCGTTTACTTTCACCACGCCGACGGTGGCCCAGTTCAGGTGATGGTACGAGTTTGTCCAGGCCGCCAGCGTCTGGATCGTGGACGGCGTGAAGATCAGGATCATGTTACGGGGTGTGATCCATTTTTCGTAGCCGGTATAAGCCAGCACGAACAGCAGCCATAAGCCCGGCACATAAATAAAGAAGTATTCGATCTTGAGCCAGAAATGGATCGCCGATTCGTTCGCCGCGAGCAGCTCCATCGCGTACGACAGGATCATCCCCGCGCTTGAAAGGCTGCTCAGGACGAAAAGGCGTGTGTCGAGGCTGTGTCCCCGCTGCCATGCCACAAAGGCAAGGCCAAAAAGCGGCAGCGCTCCGATGATAAGGGGCAAAACATAAGGGTTGGACTGCCAGGCCACTTCCGACCCTCCCATTGAACTTGGCTCATATATAACATTGATAAATTACTCAGGCAACTGTGAAAATAAAGAACTTGCTCAAGTCATATGTCATCTTTATGGTCAGGGCGCTGTGTCGGACCACATCGCAGGGCCGTTTTGGGCGGCGATGCACTTAATTTTCATCATGCCCGGCGCCCTTTTTACGGCACGGAAAGGGGCTTCGATTTGCCGCTTTTAGATTGGATGCGGCAGGGTCCGGCAAGGGCGCGAAATGGTTGACGCTTTGCCCGGTTAGCGGTATCGTTGTCCCGGCGTGACACCCGTCCGTTTCCTCTAGTGCGTTTCTTCACTAGCGAGACTGGGGGCCAGGCGGCAAAATCTTCCAGGTTGCATCAGGCAAGCCCCGCAACTGCGGCGCGAAGACGCGACGTCCATTTGGTTACCTGTCACGGCGTGGCTGTTTTCGCGCATTGATCGATCTTTGTGTGGTGTCCATTCCTGCAAAATTGAGGAGAGAATTTAGATGGCACATAAGTGGGTCTATATGTTCGAGGAAGGTGACGCCGAAATGCGTAACCTGCTGGGTGGCAAGGGCGCCAACCTGGCAGAAATGACGCGTATCGGCATCCCCGTCCCTCCCGGCTTCACCGCTACGACCGAAGCCTGTATTGCCTATCAAAAAGACGGCGCGTTCCCCGAAGGCATGTGGGATCAGGTCGTCGCCAGCATGGAAAAGCTGAACGAGCAGACTGGCAAGACGTTCGGCGACGCGAGCAATCCGCTGCTGGTGTCGGTTCGTTCGGGCGCGCGCGTGTCGATGCCCGGTATGATGGACACCATCCTGAATCTCGGCCTCACCCCGGCGGGTGTCGAGACGATGGGCGAGAAGTTTGGCGATATGCGATTCGCGTGGGACTCGTACCGCCGCCTGATTCAGATGTTCGGCAAGGTCGTGCTGGGCGCGCCTGCGGAACCGTTTGAAGAGATTATCGACGACATTCGTAAAGAAGAAGGCGTCAAGACGGACGCTGAAGTGACTGCGAATGGCTGGAAAGAATGCGCCCGCCGCTTTAAGGAACTGGTCGAGAACCACACCGGCCAGCCGTTCCCCGAAGATCCCTACGAGCAGCTCCGTCTGGGCACGGAAGCCGTGTTCAAGAGCTGGAATGGCAAGCGCGCGGTGGACTACCGCAACAACTTCGGCATCCCGCACGACTGGGGCACGGCGGTCAACGTTGTGACCATGGTCTACGGTAACTTCGCGGACGGCAAGAGCGGCACCGGCGTGGCCTTCACCCGCAACCCCTCCACCGGCGAGAAGAAGTTCTACGGCGAATACCTGCTCAACGCGCAGGGTGAAGACGTCGTGTCCGGCGCCCGCACCCCGACCGAAGTTTCCAAGCTGGTGGAAGAGATCCCCTCGGCCTGGCACGAACTTCAGGACATCGCGCAGAAGCTCGAACAGCACTACCGCGAGATGCAGGACATCGAGTTCACGATCGAAGCCGGTAAGCTGTGGATGCTCCAGACCCGTAACGGCAAGCGTACCGCCGCGTCCGTGGTGAAGATCGCCACCGACATGGTGGACGAGGGCCTGATCAGCAAGACCGAAGCGGTGGCGCGCGTTCAGGCGAGCGACATCGACCAGCTCCTGCACCCGCGCTTCGACCCGACCGTTCTGGCGAAGACCCCCGTGCTCGCGCACGGTCTGAACGCCTCGCCGGGTGCCGCGGTGGGTAAGGTCTACTTCGACGCCGACACGGCGGAACAGAAGACCAAAGAAGAAGGCGAAGATGTGATCCTGGTCCGCCCGCTGACCGAGCCGGATGACGTGCACGGTATGCTGGCCGCCAAGGGTATTCTGACGCAGGAAGGTGGCGCGACCAGCCACGCCGCTGTGGTGGCCCGCCAACTTGGTAAGCCGTGCGTGTCTGGCTGCGGCGAAATCAGCATCAACCTCAAGGAACGCAAGTTCACGGTCGGTGATGTGGTCGTCAAGGAAGGCGACATCATCTCGCTGAACGGCGCGAAGGGCGACGTTTACCTGGGTTCGATCCCGGTGGTTGTCCCCGAATTCGAAGAGCAGACCGAACTCCAGAAGATCCTGGGCTGGGCTGACGATACCCGCCGCCTGATGGTCTGGGCCAACGCCGACGATCCGCAGCAGGCGACCCGCGCGCGCAAGTACGGCGCGCAGGGCATCGGCCTGTGCCGCACCGAGCACATGTTCCTGGGCGAGCGCACGCAGCTCTTCCAGAACTACATCCTGGCCGAAGACGACGCGGCGAAGGCTGCGGCGCTGGCCAAGATGCTGCCGGAACAACGCGACGACTTCCACGGCATCTTCAAGGCGATGGACGGCCTGCCCGTCATCATCCGCCTGATCGACCCGCCGCTGCACGAATTCCTGCCCAGCCGCGAAGAACTGCTCGTTGACGTCGCACTGGCGAAGTTCAAGGGCGAAAGCGCTGGCGAGAAGGAACGTCTGCTGGCGAAGGCCAACGAGCTGCAGGAATACAACCCGATGCTGGGTCTGCGCGGCGTCCGCCTGGGCGTGATGATGCCCGACGTGAACAAGATGCAGGTCCGCGCGATCTTCGAGGCGGCGTGCGACGCGGCCAAGGAAGGCGTGGACGTGCACCCCGAGGTCATGATCCCGCTGATCGGCCATGTCAACGAGCTGAAGTTCCTGCAGAAGCTGCTGCTGGACGAAGCGAAGGCTGTCATGGACGAGAAGGGTACCACCATCAGCTACAAGTTCGGCACGATGATCGAGATCCCGCGCGCGGCTCTGACCGCCGACGAGGTCGCCGAGCTGGCACAGTTCTTCAGCTTCGGCACGAACGACCTGACGCAGATGACCTACGGCCTCAGCCGTGACGACGCCGAGCGGCACTTCCTGCTCCAGTACGTCGAGCAGGGCATCCTGCCGGTGAACCCGTTCCAGACCATCGACCGTGACGGCGTTGGCCTCCTGATGAAGATGGCCGTTGAGAAGGGCCGCGCGACCCGTTCCGATCTCGAAATCGGTATCTGCGGTGAGCACGGTGGCGACCCGAACAGCATCGACTTCTGCCACATCATTGGCCTGAACTACGTGAGCTGCTCGCCGTTCCGCGTGCCGATCGCTCGCCTCTCCGCCGCACACGCCGTGCTGCGCGAAAAGGGCTGGCCGCGTATTGGTGACCTGGGCGCTATCGACCCGGCCAAGAGCTAAGCTCCGTTTCACTGCACGACTCAAAAGCCAGGCGCAAGCCTGGCTTTTGTGATCCCGTGGAGTTGCGTCAGGTGCGCGCCGGACTTTAATAGAGTTGGAGCATGTGATTGTCGCTATGATGTAAACAGGCGGACTCTAGCGAGGAGCGGGCCAGGATGCGGACGTGGGTGCAGGTGGGGCTGTGTGTACTGCTGGTATGTGGCGTGCTGGCGGCGGGACCGGTCGCCGCGCAGGGCGATTCCGAATCGGATGCGCCGTACATCTACTACTATTCGAGCGACCACAACGCGTTCGTGATCGAGCGCGCCGACGGCACGGATACGCGCCTGCTGGGGG
>NZ_DAISHJ010000049.1:0-33481 GCF_036822615.1 Aggregatilinea sp.
CGTGTGATTCCCAAGAATTAAAAACCTACCCCTAAAAACCCCCGGCCCCTCTCCAATCAAGTTGGAGAGGGGAGAAAAGCACGGCCACGCCTCTACCACAAATACCCGGGCTGCGCGGGGCAATTCGTGAATTGCCCCTACCGCACGACTCGCGGCCCCTGCTCTTGCTCTTGACTGTTCACTGAAAACTAACGACTGGAAACTGCCGTTAATCCACCTGCGTCTTGCGCTCCAGCCACAACTGGATCAGGGTGGCGATCAGCAGCACGCCGCCCAGCAGCACCGACGCCGCCGACGCCATGCCCCGGCGCGGGATCTGGGCCGCAAAACCCGTCTCATAAATGTACTGCACCATGTACTTGGTGGAGGTGCCCGGCCCGCCGCCAGTCAGCACGTAGACCTGATCGAAGACCTGCACGGCGCGGATCAATGACAGTACCAGCACCACGAACAGCGTGGGCATCAGCAGCGGCAGCGTGATGCTGCGGAAGCTCTGCCAGCGGCTGGCCCCGTCGATCTGCCCCGCCTCGTACAGCACGGGCGGGATCGATTGCAGCCCAGCCAGCAGGATCAGCGTGTAGAAGCCCATTTGCGCCCAGATGCTGACCAGGATCACCCAGAAAGTCGGCCAGGGCGTCTCGATCAGGAACAGCACCGGGTCATAGCCGAGATGCCCCAACACGCCGTTGATCAACCCGAAGCGCTGTAAAATCCACTTCCAGATCAGCCCGACCACCACGGGCGACAGCAGCACCGGGTAAAAATAGACGCTGCGGAAGAAGCCGCGCGCCACGATCTCGCGGTTGAGCACCACCGCCGTCAGCAGCGCCAGCAGCACCATGCCGCCCACCTGGAACACGACGAACACGACCGTATTACTCGCCGCGCGCCAGAAAAAGTCCTCCCGGCAGGTGTTGGGATCCAGGTAATTGCCGCAGCTAAAGATCTGGTGGTAGTTGTCCAGGCCGACCCAGGTGCGATCCTGGGGGAACAGCGCCGTGCCGCCCGTGCCCGAATAGTAGATGTTGAGGGCCATGGGGAACATCACGAAGATCGCAAAAATCGCCAGGTTGGGCAGCAGAAAAAAGTACGCCATGTTCCTGAACCCGAAGCGGCGCTGAAGCGGCCCGAACACGGCATCCACGACGTTCATGATCAGGGCGTACACGACGTACACCGCACCGCCGATCCACCCGGCCACACCCGCAAACGGCAGCCGCGCACGGCGGCGTTTTTTGGGAACAGCCATCGTCCCGTCCATTGAGATCCTTTCTATGACACCAAAGGCACTGGAAGCGCTGTAGCAGGCGAGATAACGTAGGGGCGTATGACATGATACGCCCCTACGCCCGCAATTGACCAGATGTCTCGCCGCCGGACGGAAGAATTACTGTTCGAGTTCGGCCAACCCGGTATCGATGTCTTCCTGAATGCGCTGGATCGCGTCATCCAGCGACAGCTCGCCCACGATCGCCTGCGCGAGACGGTCGCGGATGCTGTCCAGCACGATGCGGTTCTGGGGATAACCCTGAAGCTCGAAGGCAACCGGATCGATCTTCGCCACGTCCGACGACCAGACGTTGAGCGCATCCTTCGCCAGATCGAGGTCGGTCTCGAACTCCACGCCGCTGGCCGCGATCCCGGCGTGTGCCGGTACGAACAGCGTCTTGGCGTGGAACTCGCGCAGCACGTCCTCGCTCGCCAGATAGTCCATCACGCGGCCCACTTCTTCGGGGTGCTCCGTGCCTGCGATGGCAACCAGCGCCGCGCCGCCCGGCATACCGGTGCAGCTCGAATCGCCGCACGGGAAGGGGACGACCTGCCAGTCGAACGCGTCACCGATGGTGTTGCTGAACTGCTGCACCTGCCAGCTGCCGGACATGTAGCAGGCCAGACGCCCGTTGGCGAATTCTTCGTTCGCGGCGGCATAGCCCGGCGTGGCGGCCCAAATGTCGTACAGCATCGTGCCGTCTTCGTGCCACTGGACAAGCAGCTCGGCGGCCTTACGGAAGCCTTCATCGGTCACGGTCGGGTAACCGTTTTCGTCGAAGAACTGCGCGCCATAGCTGATCGCCATGCCCGCGAAGCGGTGGCCGCTGCGGTCCATCGCCAACCCGAAGATGTCACCCGTGCCCAGCGTATCGGCCACGTTCTTGCACGACGCGGCAAATTCTTCCCAGGTCACGTCGTCCTTTTCGTCCCACGGCACGGCCACGCCCGCCTGATCGTACAGGGTGCGGTTGATGTAGGGGCCGGTCACGGTGAGCTGGTTCTGGATGCCGTAGATGCCCTCGGTCTCACCGATGGGGCGCAGCCACTGGAGGTAGGGGCCAAAGTTCTCTTCCCAGTACGCCGGATCTTGCAGGTAGGGCGTCAGATCGAGGTAGTACTGCGACAGGCCGCCCAGGTCGGTCACGCGCGCCATGTCGGGCCCTTCGCCCGCGCCCAGTTGGAGCGGCAGGTTTTCGAGGATGGACTGGTAGGGAACCACGTCCACGACCACTTTGATGTCGGGATTTTCCGCTTCAAACGCGTCGAGCTGCTCGCGCAGCACCTGGCTTTCGTTGCCGTCGTCGTACCACGTGATGCGCAGCTCCACCTGATCCTGCGCGTTGATCGCCGCCAGCGGCAGCGTTAGCGCCGCGATAACGAGGACGATCAGAGCAATACGTGCTTTCATGAGAACCCTCCTTAAGTGCCATAAGTCTTCTATTTCAAGCCATGCTGGTGCAGACGGTACGGAACGCCTCCTTTCGGCTGGGCCAGATCGTCGCACGAAAGAACCGCATTGGCGACAGCGCCACCTACAACCTGAACCCCGGCAGCATACCGGAGAGCGGCACAACATCTCATGCGCGGTAAAAATGAGGGCGTGCGAGCGATGCTCGACGTGACGTGATATCCCTGGGGAAGCGTACCGCGCCCGGCGCAGAATCACGCCGTACAGCAGCCGCCCAGATGCGGCTCAGTTCAAAAGGTTGGGCAGCAAAGATAGGTGTTCAGGCAAGGTTGCTGCTCCCATTAAACACTAAATGTAATGTTTCTGGCAAGGGATTAGGCTCTCCGTTAAAGGAGTTTTACCATTCACAATAATGGAACAGAGGGCATCTGACGCCGCCCCGTCCCTCGCTACGCGCCTTGCAGCGCCTCCGCCACGGCGATCACGTCGGCGGCGCAGGCGGGCGGGATCGTATCTGGCGGCAGCGCCTCGACCTGGGCGACAACGTCCTCCAGATCGCCCGCGTCGAGGCTGGCGATCAGCGAGGTCTCGACGGCAGGCGGCGCGTCGCAGGCCGCGACGATGGCGTGAAGCTGCTCCACTGAGGGCGCGGGCACGACGATCTGAACCGCGCCATCCGCGTAAACGGCCACAGCGGCGTCCACGATAAACGGCGTACCCGCTTCGGGGAGCGTGCCGCCAAATGCCAGCCTGCCGCCGTAGGGGCTGAATGTGGCGCCAAAGACGCGGTTGGTGCTCCGGTATAGGGTGAGAACGCGCCCGGAGGCCACATCCCACACGCGCACCGTTCCGTCACTGCTGCTGCTCGCCAACCTGTCCTCGGCGGGATTCCAGCTCGCCGAATTGATTACGTCCGTGTGTCCTTCGAATTCCTGGAGCAGTTCTCCTGTCGCTACGTTCCAAAGGCGTACTCTTGAGCTGGTCGGTGTATAAGTGTCTGCGCTGGCGATTTTTGTCCCGTCATGGCTCCATGCCAGATCGATGGCATAGCCCGGAATTTCGATCGAGCCTACTTTTTGCTGCGTCTCGACGTCCCACAACTGAAGATCGCCAATCATAGCAGCCGCAAGTAGCGTTCCGTCAGGACTCCAGGCGGCTGACTGCGCTTCGCCGATGTGAGGCTGAAACAGCTCTCCTGTCGCCAAATCCCAGACGTTCGTCCCGGGGAATTCGCTCTGGCTGACCGTCGCAATTTTTGCGGAATCCGGACTCCAATCCAAAGAGATGACTCCTCCCAACCGCGTGCGCAGCTCGCGCACCACCTGCCCGGTCGCCGCGTCCCAGATCTTGGTGGCATTGCTCTGCCCGCCCGCTGCTAACTGGGTGCCGTCTGGGCTCCATGCCAGGGCGAAAACGGCATCAGGACCTCGCCCCTGCAGCTCGATTACCAGCTCGCCTGTGGTGCTGTCGAGGATCCGGACTGTGCCGCGCTGCGTTGCGAACGCGATGCGGTCGCCGCTGGGGCTCCATTCAACGGCGCGCACCCAGTTCGGCGCGGGCCGGTTCTGAGCAGCGGCCAGCGCAGGCGAGAGCAACACCACAGCACACACGAGAAGCATTCTCAGCGACCGCGCCATATGACCTGTCCAGTCCAGACACCGCCATGTTACACCGGATCGAGCGCCAGCCACGCCGCGAGCGCGTTCGGCCACGCGAACCAATGCCGCGAGGCAACCGCGTTCGTGCCCGGATCGACGGCTTCCGGCAGCGCGCCGTCCCACTGTGCCGCCGCGTGCAGCCGGTCCCAGGCGCGCCGTTCCCGGTCCGGATCCTTCAACACGCGCGCCACGATAATGTCCTGCGCGTCACCCAGCGGCCACGCCGCCCGCGTATGCACCGAGCCGAGCCGCCCGGCGTAACAGCCGCCCACATTAGCGGGCGAAAACGCGAAGTCCACCGTCGCGCGCCAGACCGGATCGTCCGGCTTCACGAAACCCCACGACGGAGCCAGCACCAGCGGCACGTCGTTGGCGTCGTGATAGAAGTGCACCTGCCCCGCGCCATCGGTCGCATAGGCGAACAGCGGCACATCGTCGCGCTGCGCGGCGAAGGCCACCAGCGCCCGCTCGCGGATCTCGTCCGCCAGCGCCTCGTAATCGAGGCTGTCGTCCAGCCCGTTCAAGAGCTTATACGCGCGCCAGATCAGAATGTGGCTGGAAAAGTGGAACGGGAACGCCATCGGATCGTCGGCGGGCGTTTCGTCGGTGGGGAACAGGCCCGTAACCGAATCACGGCGGGCCAGCAGCGCCCGCAGCACGTCGCGCACGGATCCGCGCAGCCGCTCCCAGGTCGCGCCGTGGCCCGTTTCGGCCACGTATTCGGCCAACTCGATCAGGGGGAACACCTGTTGATCCAGTTGGTACGCCGGGTCTTTGACGCGCCCATTGGCGAGGTAACACCGACCCCACGCACCGCCGGGCCGGTCCGCCGTCTCGAACATCCACAGCAGATGACAGCGCACGATATCCACGGCGGCGGGATCGCCCCAACTGAGCAGCGCCCGCGCGACGTAATACGCATCCCGGTTCCACGACAGCGGCAGCAGCATGTGATCGGTCAGGATGCAGAGTGGCTCCCCGACCGGCACGGCCAGCATTTCCCCGTAGACCAGCCCGCGCCACACGACCGGATCGCGCGCATCCGGCGGGCGCCGCGCCACCCACTCTCGCCGTTCCCGCCGCAGCGCAAGATCGACATCCACTTGCGCCATTGAGAGCATATCCTCCCGCGTAAAAAGAGGATCCGATCCGAAAACGAAAATCAGTCCCGGCGCGTCCGGCGCGAGGGGCAGGTCGAGCGTCAGCGGACCGTCCTGCTCCGCCTGCCAGACGAGGTCCGGCTCAAACCCGGCGATTGCCACTGTCGTGTACAGCGCAGGGTTTTCGAGCGTCAGCACGCCGTCGAACAGCGCGGCGCGCGTCCGAACCGGCGGCATGGCGACCGGCCCGCCTTCGGTGAGCTGGGTATAAGTGCAGCGCTGCACGGAGAGGGTGCCCACGAAACGCAGCGGCTTCACGCCGCCGCGCCAGATCTGGATCACGCCGCCGCCCCAGGCGAAGGTCGTGCTTTCGACGGTCGAGCCGTCCTCCAGCGTCAGGCGTACGTGCGGGATCGCGCCCTCCAGCAAATACGCCTCGCGCGAGCGCACGGAGCCACCGAACGCCGGGCCGAAGCCGTCCAGCGCGGCGAGTCCGGCGCGGTAGGCACGCACCGCCGCCGGGTTATAGCGCTCCGTTTCGGGGAACGGCTGCGCAACGGTCAGCGTGACGTAGCCGTGCGTGGGATGGAACGTATTCAGCGCAATCAGCCGCCCCAAGGGATCGACGCTGCCGGTCACGCCGTGCCCACCGAAGTCGAGCGGCTTGACGCCCTGCGCCGGATCGAGCGGCTGCGGCAGATCGATCCCCGCGCTCATGGCGTGACGAGCTTTTCCAGATCCGGGATCAGCGTTTTGCCCGTCTCGCGGTCGATCCAGCGAATCTTGTCGATCGGGAAACGGATCCAGATGTCCTGGTTGGGCGCGACGTGGAAATCGGGATGCGTCGATACCTTGATCACGTTGTGGCCGATCTGGATCGTCAGCAGGTTCTGCGACCCCAGCGGCTCGACCACCAGCACTTTGACCCTGAGCGCATCCGGCGCAGGCTCCGCGAGCGCTTCCATGTTTTCGGCACGGATGCCCACCACGATCGGCTTGCCGTCGTAGCCTGCCAGCACGGGAGCCATCTCAGGCGTGGGCGTCAGGACGTGGTCGTTTACCACGACCCGCGCCGATCCGTTCTGGCGCTGCACCTGCCCTTCGAGGAAGTTCATCGGCGGCGAGCCGATGAAACCGCCCACGAAGCGGTCGGCGGGCACGTCGTAGACCTTCATCGGAGAATCGAACTGGAGCAGCTTGCCGTTGCGCATCACAGCGATGCGGTCGCCCATGCTCAGCGCCTCGATCTGGTCGTGCGTGACGTAGATCGTCGTGGCGCTGATTTCGGCCAGCAGGCGCTTGAGTTCCGCGCGCATTTCCAGGCGCAGCAGCGCGTCGAGGTTGCTGAGCGGCTCGTCCATGAGCAGCACCTCGGAGCGCACAGCGATGGCGCGCGCCACGGCGACACGCTGGCGCTGGCCGCCGCTGAGCTGGCCGGGATAGCGGTCGAGGTATTCCTCGATGTGCAGCAGCTTCGAGGCCTGCTGCACGCGCTCCTCGATTTCCGCCTTTGGCGCGCGCTTCATTTGCAGCCCAAAGGCCACGTTGTCGTACACCTTCATGTGCGGGAAGATGGCGTAGCTCTGGAACACCATCGAGATCCCGCGGTCCTTCGGCGGCAGGTAGGTCACGTCACGAGTGCCGATCATGATGCGGCCCGAATCGACCATCCCCAACCCGGCGATGGCGCGCAGCAGCGTCGTTTTGCCGCAGCCGCTGGGGCCAAGCAGCACCACGAACTCCTGGTCGTTCACCGTCAGGCTGACGTCATCGACCGCCGTTACTTTTCCAAAACGCTTAATCGCATTCTCAACACGTATTTCGGCCATAGCCCAATCCTTTATTTCGTGATCTGGCCCCACATGTTAAACAGGTAGCGGCGGATGAAGAAGATGAAGATCATCGACGGCACCAGCATGAAGAACCCGCCCGCATACTGGAACTGGAGCGACGACTTGTTCAGCGTGTAGAGGATCAGCGCGGGCAGCGTGCGGTTGCGCACGGTCAGCAGCGTGGCGGCGAACACCTCGTTCCACGACATCACGAAGGTGAAGATCGCAGAGGCGGCGATGCCCGGCAGCACCAGCGGAAACACGACCCGCACGAACGCACGCGCCGGAGACGCGCCAAACACCCGCGCGGCTTCCTCGAACTCCACCGGCACGCTGGCGAATACGCTCGACACCACCAGGATCGTGGTCGGCAGCGTCAGCGCCGTGTGCATCAGCGCCACGCTGTACACCTTATCGAACATGCCCCACTGCAAAAAGGCCACAGCCAGCGGCACGGCAAGAATCACGATCGGGAAGGCGCGCACGGCCAGGATGATCAGCCGGTACGAGTTGCGACCCGGGAAGATATAGCGCGAGATGGCGTAGCCCGCCGGGACGGCGATCGCGGTCGAAAGCACCAGCGTGATCAGCGCGACCAGCACGCTGTTCAACGTGGCGTCGAGGATGCCCGCGTAGTTGAGGAAAAAGTCCATCGTCGCCGTGGTGAACGGGACGGGAATGATCTGCTTGGGATAGGCGTACACGTCCGCCTGGGTGCTGAACGCCATCGTCGCGATCAGCCAGATCGGGAGCAGAATCCAGACCGCGATCAGGATGGCCAGCGCGTAAACCCCCGCGCGCTGGAGCCGCAGATTGCGTAGTGCGCGCCGTTGGGCCGCGTCGAGCGCGACCGAGCGCGTCGTGGTGCGTTTTTGTGCAGCCGTGGTCATGATGAAGCAGCCTCCTCCTGAGTTCGGACGGTGCGCAGGTAGATCACGGAAAAGGCCAGCGAGATCAGCATGATGAACCCGGCATAGGCCGCGGCGACGTTCGGATTGTTAAAGCCGGTGTCGCCGGGATCATACCAGCGGTAGGTTTCATAGGCCAGCACGGTGATCACACGGCCACCGGTCAGCGCCACGACCACCGCGAACACCTGGAACGCCAGGATCGTGCGCAGGATCAGAGCGACCTGAAGGCTGGGGCGCAGCAGCGGCAGGATGATGTGGCGCAGGCGCTGCCACAGGCTCGCGCCGAAGAGCTGGCCCGCTTCCAGATATTCGTCGGGGATCGACTGCAAGCCGGAGACGACGATCACCATCACGATGGACGTCGCGCGCCACACCTCGGCCAGCACGATGGCGATGATCATCCAGTGCTTGTTGTCGGCGGAGAGGAAAATATAGGGACTGTCGATCAGCCCCAGCTTCTGCAAAAAGGTGTTCAAGAAACCGTGCTGCGTGAAAATGTTGACCCACACCAGGCCCGCCGCAAGGTCGGAAACGCCGAGCGGAATGGCGTAGATGTACAGGAAAATCGTGCTGCCCTTCAGCCGCGCCTGGAGCACCAGCGCCATCGTGATCGCCAGCGCGAACTGGAGCGGCAGAATCAGGATCAGCAGCAGCAGCGTGGTCGTCAGCGCGTCCATAAAGTTATGGTCGTTGACCATGCGCTTGATCCAGTCCAGCGTCCACTCTTTAGTCCCTTCGCCGCTGACTACGCGCGCCGAAGTGGACTCCGTGCGGGACTGCACCTGGAGGTATTTCTGGTTCACCCACCCTTCGACCTGCTCCCCGTCCTCGCTCTCGCCCGCGATCTTGAACCAGTAGACCGGACGCGTGCGGCCATTCGGCAGCGTTTCTTCGCTGCGCTCGCGGTCGGTGATCGCCACTTCGATCTGCATCGGCAGGTAGCCGACCACAGCGGCATCGTCCGCGATCTCGGCGCGCACGGGCAGGATCTCGGCGTCCTTCTGGAAGGCCAACTGCAGCGAGCGCCCCATCGGCCAGGCGAAGAACAGGACCAGATAGATAAAGGAGGGCAGGATCAACAAATAGGGGGCGAGATTAAATCTGCGCTTCGCCATGCGGATTCACCCCTTTCAGGCTGATTTCAAACGGGGCTGTCTCACCATTCGAGGATGGTCAGGGGCGGCCCAACACGAGCCCCGCCCGGCACGCCCCCAGGAAAAGAAGTTGTACGGGACGCTCAGCCCCGGCCCTTCCCCTTGGGGAGAAGGAGAGTGTTTCCAAACGGCCCGCCGGATGGCGCGGCCTCGGGGAAACAGGCGGCTTCCGGTCATGCTTTAAGACAAGGGTGGGGAAGCCAGACCGCGCGGCCCGGCTTCCCCACACGCGACTTCAGGTGTTAACGTGCCGTCACCGGACTACTGAAGCTGGCACGGCCCTTCGCTCGGCGCATCGGGCACCCAGCACGGCGCGCCGGTCTCGTCCAGCAGCGACTGGAGGGATGCACCCTCTTCGTCCAGGACGGTCTGGATATCTTCGCCGTCCTGAATGATGCGCGTGAAGGCGTTGCGGTAGATCTCGTTGATCTCGCCGCCGCGCTCGCCGAGGCCCACCGGCAGCAGCGCCGGGATAGCGGTTTCGGTCGTAGCCTGTGACTGGACGGCGTCCGCGATCTTCTGCATGCCCGCCGACAGGTCGCTGATCTCAGCGCCCGCCACCACCGGGAAGAAGCCCAGGTTCGCCAGAACCGTGCCCTGCGTGGACGGCTCGGACAGGTACTGGATCAGCGCTTCGGCGCCGTCAGGATTGGGGGAGGTGTACGGAATACCGAGGCCAACCACGACCGGCATATAGCCCAGGCCTGCCGGGCCGGAGGGCGCGGGGAAGGCCACGAACTGATCCGGCTCCTGCTCGAACGCATCGCGCAGGCGGGCGGTGTGGTCGAAGGCCACCAGCACTTCGCCGGAGAGCAGCGGCTGCTGCATGAAGTCGTAGTTGATCGACTGCGGGTGCACGTAAGGCCACAGATCGTCACGCAGGAATTCGAACATCGTCACGGCTTCGGGGCTCTTGAAGCCGGTCACCATGCCGCCCGTGTACGACGGATAGATGTAACCTTCGAGGAAGCGGTGGAACAGACCCTTGACCGGGAAACCAACCTTGGCTTCGCCCGTCTGGTCGTAGATATTCTTGGACCACTCTGCGAACTGGTCCCAGGTCAGCGCGTTGATGTCAGCGCCTTCGGGCAGGTACTGGAGCGCATCCACGTTCGCGGCCATGACGTAGGTCGCCTGCATCCACGGGATGTAGTACTGGTAGTCTTCCGTGCCCAGCTTGCCCAGCTCGACGTAAGCGTCGTTGAGGTCGTAGTCGGCTTCGATGGTGTTCAGCAGGTCGGTCAGGTCGAACAGGAGATCGTCATTGGCGAGCGGCGGGAACGTGCCGTGCAGCGCACCGATCACGTCGGTCGTGCCTTCGCCCGATTCCGACTCCGCGCGCAGCAGGTCGATGGCGGGGCCTTCTTCAGAGGGGATAAATTCCGCTTCGCCGCCAAAACCGGTCAGAATTTCGCGGAACGTATCGCTCTCTTCAACGACGTTGAACTGGGTGGACAAAAATGTGACTTTGCCGTCACTCTGCGCCAGCACGCCGCCGATACCGGTCAGCGCGACGACCAGGAGGATGATCGCCAGGGAACGAAGTCTCTTATGAGGCATTGCAATTTTCTCCTTCTTAACCTGATGCAACAAACGAATAATCGCAGCCTTCGTGATTGGCTTACTGCCGCCGCAGCGGATGAGTGCGTCACCTCCTCTCGACGTGTGTTATGAACGCGGGCTCCCGCTGGATGCGCGTACGACCAGTTCGGGGGCAATCGATGTGCGGTCCGTTTCAAGCGGCGTCCCGCGCAGGATATGAACAAGTTTGGTCACCAGCAGACAGCCGATGTCGTAGATTGGCTGGCGGATCGTCGTCAGAGGGGGCGTCGCTGCTGCCGCCGACGGGATGTCGTCGAATCCAGCGACGGCCACATCCGCGCCGACGCGCAGCCCTTTGTTTTCGACCGCAACCATCGCGCCAAGCGCCATTAAGTCGTTGCAGGCCACAATCGCGGTGGGTGGGTCGGGCTGGGCCAGCAGTATTTCCGCCGCCGCCTGCCCGCTGGACTGTGTCAGATCACCGTCTACGACCAGGGATTCATCGTAGGCCAACCCGGACTCTTCCAGCCCCTCGCGGTAGCCCTGCACGCGGATGGGCGTAAACGCCAGATCTTGCGGCGAACGGATCATGGCGATCCGGCGGTGGCCGTAGGCGACGAAGTGCGCGACAAGCTGGCGGATACCCAGCGCGCCGTCCACGTCCAGGTACGGGTAGTCATCCTGTTCTTCCGAGCGGCCAAACGCGACGAACGGATGCCCAACCGACTGCAAATAGTCGATGCGCGGATCGTGGCGCATGATACGCGAGAGCACCATGCCATCGACGCGCCCGCCCGCGACCATACGCCGGTAAGCGGCCATTTCAGGCTCGCCGGGCATCTGCACGGACAGCAGCAGATCGAAACCGTAGTCGGATGCCTGCCGCCCAACCCCGGCCAGAAGCTCCAGGAAGAAGGAGTCCGAGAAGTAGGCGGTGCGCGGAATCACCATGCCGATGGTGTCGGTGAATTTGCTGCGAAGATGGCGCGCGGTCAGGTTGGGCTGGTAGCCCAAACGCTCGGCGATCGCGGCAATACGCTGGCGGGTTTCTTCGTTGACGTCGTCGTAACCGGCGAGCGCACGGGACACTGTGGTAACGGAAAGTCCCGCTTCTTCGGCAATGGTTTTAAGTGTAACTTTCATCTGTAAACAGCTTCCAAAACGTTTTCAGTGCTATTTTCACAATAATCCAAATCGATTTGGATGTCAACTGTGAAAACTTAAGATAGGCTTAACGTCGTGGGAATTCGAGGTCTGGCGGGAGTGATTGTCGCAGCGGCATCAACGCCGCGCGCCTGCATGTTCTGATCAGATATTCGCAGAACAGGCGCAAAAAAACAGGCGGGTTTGGGAACCCGCCCATCTATTCCACCGGATAAAGCTGTCTGTATTCTGCGGCGCGGGCCGGATCACCCGCCCAGCAGGCGTTTGAGGATCGGTGTTACGGCGTGGTACGAGAAGTGCTCAAGGCCGACCTGATAGTTGTGCTCCACCATCTGCTGCACCGCAGCCGGGTCGTCCAGCAGGGCGAGCGCGGCGCGCGCCGTTTCGGGCGTGACCTCCTCGCGGATCTCGACGGCCTGCACGCCCGCCGGTTTGATATCGGAGCGGTAGGGGATGTACGCGTTGACCACCAGCGGCTTGCGGAAGTAAAGCGTTTCCAGCAGCGCGTTACCGAAACCCTCATACGAACTCAGGTAGCTGATCAGATCCGCGTGCGGGTACACGTCCCACAGCGTGTAGAGGCGCTGGCCGTCGCGTTCGGCGCGCTGCTCCACGATGCGATCCCCGATGAAACGCGCCTCCACGCCGTTGATCCGCACCTGGCGCAGCAGCCAGTCGTAGTACGTATCCGTCTCGTCGCCCGCGTAGCCGGTCACGACCAGCACGTACCGCCGCGAGGGATCCTGGTCCTGCATGAGCCGCACCAGCTCGACCGCGCGCTCGATGTTTTTGCGGCGGATGATGCGCGTCGGCTGGAGGATCAGGCGATCGCCGGGCGCGATGTCCAGATCCTCGCGCACATGGCGGCTGTAGTCGTCCAGAACGGGCGCAGGCGTCTCGAAATCGAAGATGTTGGGCAGGACAGTCGCCTTCAGCTTGCGCCGCGCGTACAGCTCGCGCTGCATGGCCGTATTGATGACCATGATCTGCGTGGACGTGCCTTCGGATGGGAACGCCGTCTGCAAAATGTCGGGGATGCGGTTCACGATGAAGCGATCGCGTTCCCAGTAGAAGTCGTGACAGTGGGCGAGTGTGGGAATGTGTGTCTCGTCGATGAAGTCGCGCAGGGCCACGCCGAGCGGGATCTGCATCGGGATCGCCTGCGCGTTCTGGGTAATGATCGCGTCGAGCTGGTAATGCTCCACGAACTCGTACAGCCGCGCTTTGAGCGGTTCCGCCGCGCGCGCGATGCGCCGGTAGAGGTCGCGCGATTCCTCCGGGCCGGAGAATGCCTCATCGTGCAGCGCGACGGCTTCCGGGTATTTGAAGTGAAACGCGGGATCTTCCATGCCCGGCTGCGCGAACGCGCCCAGTTCCCCCGCCAGATAAAAACTGCCGTGTCCCAGATCGCGCAGGATGGCCGCGATCTTGAGGATCTCCAGCGACACCCCGTCCACCCCGGCGATGCGGGTGGCGACAAAACCGATCCGCATGATGCCCCCTGCCTTCCTGCGCGTTTACCGCGCCTTCAGCCAAAGCACCTGATAAGGGGCAGCCTCGATCACGGCATCCGCCGCGACGGTCTGCCCGGTGATCAATTCCTCGAAGCCTGCCGCCCCGTCCAGCGGAACGCGCCCCAGATCGAGCGACACGATCGTGTTGGTGACGTTGTGCACCGCGACGATGCGCTCCGATCCGTCGGGCGCGATGCGCAGCAGCGCGAACAGCGCCGGGTCCAGGTCCAGCACGGTCTGCGCGCCGTTGGGATGAAACGCCCTGTGCGCGGTGCGGATGTCGATCAGGTTACGGTAAGCGGTGAAGACCCGGCTGCGCAGCGAGGCCGGATCGGCCAGCGCCGCTTCAACCTGTGTCACGTCCAGCTTTTCGCGGTTGATCGAACGCAGCCGCCCGGTCTGCGCGACGCCTTCCGGCCAGTTGCGCGATCCGACCAGGCTGTGCACGTAGATCCCCGGCATCCCGATGAACGCCAGCTCGATCGCCTGGGACGCGATGAAACGCCGGGCTT
The DNA here is from genome assembly GCF_036822615.1 of Aggregatilinea sp. Taxonomy (NCBI): domain Bacteria; kingdom Bacillati; phylum Chloroflexota; class Anaerolineae; order Aggregatilineales; family Aggregatilineaceae; genus Aggregatilinea; species Aggregatilinea sp. Next base: position 14,068 of record NZ_DAISHJ010000049.1, read on the forward strand.
GCAGCGCCAGCGGCTCGTCGCCTGCCGGATCGGAGAGCGCGTCGAAGTAGGTGATGTTCAGCTCGTAGGGGCTTTTCGTGCCGTCAGGATTGGCCTTGTACGACACGGCCCCGCCGTGCGCTGTGGCACGCTCCAGAAGGCGCTCGACTTCTTCCGGCGGCAGGATGCCTTCGACCGGACGCACCCCGATCCCGTCGTGCGAGGCGGTGAAGTTAAAATACGTCGCGGTGGGGGATGGGTTCTGGATCGTCGCGGCCCACGCGCTGAGGCGCGTCGCGTCCTGGCTGATGAAGGCGTGCAGCAGCAGCGGCGGCAGCGTGAACTGGTAGACCAACTGCGCTTCGTTCGAGCCATCGCCAAAGTAGGAGATGTTTTCGGCGTGCGGCACGTTCGTTTCGGTGATCAGCGCCACGCCCGGCGCGACGGCGTCCAGCAGCGACCGGAACAGGCGGATCACGCGGTGCGTCTGCTCCAGGTGAATGCAGGTCGTGCCCGGTTCTTTCCACAGGTACGCGATCGCGTCCAGGCGGATGAAGCTCGCGCCGTGCGCGACGTACGCCAGCAGCACGTCGATGACGCGCAGCAGCACGTCGGGGCTGGCGAAATTCAGATCGATCTGGTCGTCGCTGAAGGTCGTCCAGACGTGGACCGTCTCACCGTCACGGTTCACGGCGGTCAGCAGCGGCAGCGCGCGCGGACGCACCACACCCGACAGATCCTGAGCCGGGTCGGTGACGATGAAAAAATCGCGGTAGGCCGGGTCGCCCGCTTTGAACGCGCGGAACCAGTCGCTTTCGGCGGAAATGTGGTTGATCACCGCGTCGAACATCAGCTTGAAGTCCGTGCCCAGGTGCTCAACATCGGCCCACACACCCAGGGCAGGATCGACGGCGGTGTAGTCGATCACCGAAAAACCATCGTCGGACGAATAGGGAAAAAACGGCAGGATATGCACCGTCGAGATCACCCCATCCACATGGCGGAGCAGAAAATCGTGCAGCACTTGCAGCGGCGCGCGATCCGCCCCTTGCAGCGAGTCGCCATAGGTGATCAGCATCACATCACGTTCGGTCACGCGCTCGGCAGGACTGCTGGCATCCGTCCGCGACAGCTCGGGATGGGCCGCCCGAAACGCATCCAGCGCCGCCGACAGCGACGTGAAGCTGGCCCTCCCGCGTGGCTCACCGTACAGCGCGATTAAATCGTCAAGCAGAGGTTGGTATGAAGGGAGCATGAGGTCAATTTCCAGCCGGTCTGGCCCATCAAAATCGGATCACGCTGCTCTGGCGGGCAGCCACCCGTTTATACTGAACTCTCCCCAACTTCGCCAGCACAGCCGCCCCAATGCCGCGTGCGCTTCGGGCGTATTGGGCATTCCACGGGCATTCATCTATGTTTTTAGTAGGCCATCTGGCCTCTAAAAAAAGGACTTTTGCCCGGTGAAGCGGAGCAAAGTTCGCGCTGAAGTGAATAAACTACGTGACCGGGCAGTATCCTCTCATCCAACTCAACATCCGTATAGGAACCTAAGGAAACTCACGGCATGGTCAACACTCAGCCATCTGAAGCTGTTGGACGTGATACGCACTTTACGATTGGGCCCGGCGATCCGCTGCCTTTTGGGGCGACGATCGTGCCGGACGGGATCAACTTTTCGGTCTATTCGCGCTACGGGACCGCCTGTACGCTGGTGCTGTTCCGGCGCGGCGAGCGCCTGCCGTTTGCCGAAGTCCCGATTTCGCCGGAGTACCGCGTCGGGGACGTATTTACCATCAAGGTCAGCGGGCTAAACCCGCACACGATCGAATACGGCTACCGTATGGACGGCCCCAACGGCGCAGGCTCGGCGCACCGCTTCGATCCCAGCCGCATCCTGCTCGATCCCTACGCGCAGATCGTCGGCGGGCGCGAAATTTGGGGCAAACATTTCGACCCGGACAACCAGTTCCAGCACCGCGCCCGCGTCCTCGACATGGACAGCTTCGACTGGGGCATGGATCGCCCGCTCAACCGGCCTATCGAGGACACGATCATCTACGAGATGCACGTGCGCGGCTTTACGCGGCATCCCTCGTCCAATGTTCAGCATCCCGGCACGTTCGACGCCATCCGCGAGCGCATCCCCTACCTGAAGGAGATGGGCGTCAACGCGGTGGAGCTGATGCCGATCTTCGAGTTCGACGAGTTCGAGAACTCGCGCAGGAACCCCGAAACCGGCGATCTGCTGTTGAATTACTGGGGCTACGGCCCGGTCGCGTTTTTCGCGCCCAAGGCGGGGTATGCCGCCGCCGAGACGCCCGGCACGGAAGTGCACGAGCTGAAGGGGATGATCAAGGATCTGCACGCGAACGGTATCGAAGTGATCCTGGACGTGGTGTTCAACCATACCGCCGAGGGCAACGAGCACGGCCCGACCATTTCGTTCAAGGGCCTGGACAACGCCATTTACTACATCCTCACGCCCGACGGCTACTACTACAACTTCAGCGGTACGGGCAACACGTTCAACTGCAACCATCCGCGCGTCCGGCCTTTCATCCTCGACAGCCTGCGCTACTGGGTCAGCGAGTATCACGTGGACGGCTTCCGCTTCGACCTCGCCTCGATCATGACGCGCGACGTCAACGGCATGCCCCTGCCCGATCCGCCGCTGCTGCGCGAAATGGTGGATGACCCGATCCTGGGCCGGACCAAGCTCATCGCGGAGCCATGGGACGCGGACGGCCTGTACCACCTGGGCAGCTTCCCCGCCTATGGGCGCTGGGCGGAATGGAACGGAAAGTTCCGCGACACGATGCGCCGCTATCTCAAAGGTGACGCGGGGCAGGTGCGCGCGGTCGCCAACGCGCTGATCGGCTCGCCGGACCTGTATCCAGGGCGCGGACCGATTGCCACGATCAACTTCATCACCGCGCACGACGGCTTCACGCTAATGCACCTCGTGTCGTACAACGACAAGTGCAATGCGGCGAACTTCGAGGAAAGCGGTTCCAACGACAACCTGAGCTGGAATCATGGCGTGGAAGGCCCCACCGACGACCCGGCGATCAACGCGCTGCGCCACCGCCAGATCAAAAACGCGCTGGCGCTGCTGCTGCTCAGCCAGGGCGTGCCGATGCTGCTGATGGGCGACGAGTGCGGGCGCAGCCAACGCGGCAACAACAATGCCTACTGCCAGGACACCGACATCAGCTGGATGGACTGGACGCAGCACGGCCCAAACCTGGACATCTTCGAGTTCTTCAAGGCGATGGTGGCCTTCCGGCAGGCGCATCCGGTGCTGCGCGGCGGCTACTTTTTGCGCGGCGAGGATTACCTGCAAACCGGCACGCCGGACCTCGTCTGGCACGGGATGCGCGCCGGTAAACCGAACTGGTCGAAGGAAAGCCGCATTCTGGCGTTCACGCTCAACGGCAGTTATGGCAAGGGCGGTCTGTTCCCCGACGACTGGGTGTACGTGGCGCTCAACATGCACTGGAAGGATCACACCTTCGAGCTGCCGCCGCTGCCGGGAGGCCGCGCGTGGCATCTGTTTGCCAACACGGGCGATCTGGCTAATGCGTGGAACTGGCCCGGCAGCGAGCCGCGCCTGGGCAACCAGAACAAGCTGCGCCTGAAAGCTCGATCGACGCTGATCCTCGTCGGCAAGGGGGGATGAGACCATGCCCGCCGAGCCGTGGTTCCCCCGCCTGGGCGCAATTGCGCACCCCAATAGCGCGTGTACCTTCCGCGTGTGGGCCCCGTTCGTGGAGCAGATGGAACTGCACCTGATCGCGCCGCAGGAGCAGGTGATCCCGATGCAGCGCGGCGCAGATGGCACCCACAGCGTCACGACAGCCGCGCCGCCGGGTACGACGTACCTGTACCGGCTCGGCGCTGCCGAACGGCCCGACCCGGCCTCGCGCTACCAGCCGGACAGCGTGCACGGCCCGTCACAGGTCGTCGCGCGGGGCTTCGACTGGCACGACGCGGGCTGGACCGGCCTGCCGCTGGACGAGTTCATCCTGTACGAGCTGCATGTCGGCACGTTCACGCCGGAAGGTACGTTCGACGCGATCATCCCGCGCCTGGATGCGCTGGTCGATCTGGGCGTGACGGCCGTGGAGATCATGCCGGTCAACCAGTTTCCCGGCGGGCGCGACTGGGGCTATGACGGCGTGCTGCCCTTCGCCGTGCAGAACACGTACGGCGGACCGGACGGCCTCAAACGCCTGATCGATGCGTGCCACGCGCGCGGGCTGGCCGTGGTACTCGACGTGGTTTACAACCACTTCGGGCCGGAGGGCAACTACCTGCGCGAGTTCGGCCCGTACTTCACGGACGCATACCAGACGCCGTGGGGCACGCCGCTCAACTTCGACGGGCCGGGCAGCGACGAGGTGCGTGCCTACTTCCTCGAAAATGCGCTGATGTGGATCGACGAGTTCCACATCGACGGGCTGCGGCTCGACGCAACGCACGCCTTCATCGACTTTTCCGCGCGGACATTCCTCGAAGAACTCGCCGCGACGGTGCACGCTCACGCCGATCGTCTGGGCCGCCGCGTGAATCTGATTGCGGAAAACGACCGGGGCGACGACCGGCTGCTGCGTCCCCCTGCGCTGGGCGGCTACGGGCTGGACGCGCAGTGGAGCGACGATCTGCACCACGTGCTGCATACGCTGCTGACCGGCGAGCACGTGGGTTATTACCGCGACTTCGGCTTGTTCCCGCAGCTTGTGAAGGCGCTGCGGCTGGGCTTCGTGTATGCGGGCGATTACTCGTCCTTCCGCGAGCGGCGGCACGGCACATTCCGCGCGGACCTGCCGGGGCGCTGCTTCGTGGTCTGCGCGCAGAATCACGATCAGGTGGGCAACCGCATGAACGGCGACCGCCTGAGCGCGCTGGTGCCGTTCGAGGCGCTCAAGCTGGCCGCCGGGATCGTGCTGCTGTCGCCCTACGTGCCGCTGCTGTTCATGGGCGAGGAATACGGCGAAACCGCGCCGTTCCTGTACTTTACCAGCTACGGCGACCCGGATCTGGGCCGCGCCGTGACGCAGGGCCGCCGCGAGGAGTTCAAAGAGCATGCCTGGGCGAGCGACGTGCCCGATCCGCAGAACGAGGAGACATTTTTACGCTCGAAGCTGAATCACGGCCTGCGCGAGCAGGGCCAGCACCGCGCACTGCTCGACCTGTACACGGCGCTGATCCGGCTGCGCAAGGAGCGCCCGGCGCTGCGCGCGCTGGACAAGGAGCGCGCTGAGGTGATCGGTTACGAGCGCGAGCGGATGATCGTCCTGCATCGCTGGGCGGACGGCGACGCGCTGATCGCGGCCTTCAACCTGGGCGACGTTGAGTCAACGCTGACGCTGCCCGTGCCCGTCGGCGCGTGGCGCGAGATCCTGCATTCCGCCGACGCGCGCTGGTTGGGGCCGGGATACGTCCCGGCGGCGTGGAGCACCAGCGATCCCGCCGCGCTGACCCTGCCGCCGCACGCGTTCGCGGTGTTCGTGAGAGAGGGTTAGCCGAGCCGATTTATCCCCTGGCCCCTTCTCCTACACAAGCGGAAGGAAAGGGAAAAGGCAAAAACACAGGGCGGGTTGCAAACCCGCCCCTACAAAATCCTCGGTGATTTTGCTTGTCTCCTTCTGAGTTGGAGAAGGACCGGGGGCATCTTCATCGTAAACAGGAGAGCACAACCGTGGACCCTTCGCGTCCCGATTTTGACGATCTGCCCGATTTCGACACTCTGGTCGAGCAGACCATGCAGCGGCTGCTGGCCGAACGCCGCATCCCTGCCGCGACGTACCGCGTGCAGTTCAACGCGGGCTTCACCTTCCGCGACGCGCAGGCCATCGTGCCCTACCTGCACGCGCTGGGCATCAGCGACCTGTACGCCTCGCCGCTGCTGCAAGCGCGCCCCGGCAGCGCGCACGGCTACGATATCTGCGACTACGACCACCTGAACGACGCGCTCGGCACGTGGGAAGACTTCGACGCGCTGGTCGAGACGCTGCACGCGCACGGCATGGGCCTGATGCTCGACATGGTGCCCAATCACATGGGCATCGGCGCGGCGTGCAACAACTGGTGGATGGACGTGCTCGAAAACGGCCCCAGCTCGGCTTACGGCGGATTTTTCGACATCGACTGGCAGCCGGTCAAGGCGGAGCTGGCGAACAAGGTGCTGCTGCCGATCCTGGAGGATCAATACGGCGCGGTGCTCGAAAGCGGCAAGCTGCGGCTGGTGTATGCGGACGGCGCGTTCGCCGTGCACTACTACGACACGCGCCTGCCCGTCGCGCCGGACAGCTACGCGCGCATCCTGAGCGCGGGCGTCGATGCGCTGGTCGAGGAACTGGGCGCGGAAGACGAGCACGTTCAGGAGCTGCAAAGCATCCTGACCGCGCTCAGCTACCTGCCGCCGTATACCGCCACGGAGCCGGATCAGGCCGCGGAGCGCCGCCGCGAAAAAGAGGTGATCAAACGCCGCATCGCCGCGCTGCTGGATGCCACCCCGGACGTTAAAGCTGCCGTAGACGCCGCGCTCACGGCCATCAACGGCGATCCCGACGACCCGGCCAGCTTCGACCGGCTCGACGCGCTGCTGGCCGAGCAGCCCTACCGCCCCGCATTCTGGCGCGTGGCCTCCGACGAGATCAACTACCGGCGCTTCTTCGACATCAACGACATGGCCGCGATCCACATCGAAGATCCGGCGGTGTTCAACGCCGTGCACGATACCGTGCTCGACCTGGCGACGGCGGGCAAAATCAACAGCCTGCGCATCGATCACTCGGACGGGCTGTGGAACCCGGCGGACTACTTCCGCCGCTTGCAGGAAAGCTACGTCTATCACCAGATCTGCGCCGCGCCGGGCCCCAACCTGGACGATACGGCGGCGGAGCAGGCGCTCGGAGCCGCGATCCATCGCTGGTTCGACGCGCATTACGTTCCCCAGCCGGATTCGGCGGCGACGCTGCCGCTGTACGTCGTGACCGAAAAGATCCTGTCCGAAACGGAGCCGCTGCCCTACGACTGGGCCGTCTTCGGCACGACCGGCTACGACTTTCTGAACGTGGTCAACGGTCTGTTTGTGGACCCGGCGCAGCGCGACCGCCTGACCGGGATTTACGATGCATTTGCCGGTCATGAGATGGACCTGGAAGCCATTGTGCGCAGCAGCAAGCAGCGCATCATGGAAGACGCGCTCGCCAGCGAGATCGGCTCGCTCAGCCGCCAGTTGGAGCGCATCACCGAGGTGAGCCGCCGCTACCGCGACTTCACGCTGGGCGGCCTCAGCGCGGCCATCCGGCAGGTGATCGCAGCCATGAACATCTACCGGACGTATATCACCGAGCCGGAGAACGTCTCCGACCGCGACCAGCGCTATATCCTGGCGGCAGTGCTCGAAGCGCGCCGCCGCGCGCCGAACACGTCGCGGCTGGTGCTGACGTTCATCCGCGATACGCTGCTGCTGCGCAATCTGGACAGCTTCCGCGCCGAGGATCGCCCGCGCGTGCTCAACTTCGTGATGCGCTTCCAGCAGATCACCGGGCCGATCATGGCGAAAAGCTTCGAGGACACCACGTTTTACATTTACAACCGCCTCGCGTCGTTGAACGAGGTCGGCGGTCACCCGGAAAACTTCGGCGTGACGCCGGGCGACTTCCACGCCGAGTCGCTCAAGCGCCGGGCAGAATGGCCGCACGCCATGCTGACCACCTCGACGCACGACACCAAGCGCAGCGAGGACGTGCGCGCCCACATCGACGTGCTGTCAGAACTGCCCGACGAGTGGGAGGCGGCGCTGGCGCAGTGGCGTTCGATCAACGCGGCGCATAAATCGACCATCGACGGCGAGGCCGCGCCCGACGCCAACGACGAATACCTGCTCTACCAGACGCTGCTCGGCGCATGGCCGGACGGAAACAGCGCCCCCGGCGAGGCGTTCCGCGACCGCATGGCGGCGTACATGGTCAAAGCCGCCAGCGAAGCAAAAGTGCACACCACCTGGATCAGCCCGGACGAGGATTACATCGCAGCGATCCAGTCTTTCGTAGCGGGCGTGCTGGGTGACGCGGCCTTTCTGGACGCCTTCGTACCGCTCCAGCGCCGGGTGGCGTTCTTCGGGCGGTTCAACGCGCTGGCACAGGTATTGCTCAAGGTGACCGCGCCCGGTATGCCCGATTTATACCAGGGAACGGAACTTTGGAATTACAGCTTAGTGGACCCAGACAACCGTCGTGTAGTAGACTATGAGAAGCGCCGGGAGATACTGGACGATCTGGCTGCCGTAGATACGCAACCCGACTCCGACCGCGCCGCACTGGCCCGCAGCCTGGTGGAGAGCGCCGACGATGGGCGCATCAAGCTCTATGCGATCCGGCGCGCGCTGGCGGTCCGCAGCGCCCTGCGCGACGTCTTCGACCACGGTTCCTACCGGGCATTGGAGGCGAGTGGCCGCCGCGCCGCGCATCTGTGTGCCTTCGTGCGCGAGCACGACGGCAGGGCGGTGATCGCGGTTGCGCCGCGCCTCGTGGCCGGACTGACGGGCAGGCAGGAACGCGCCCCGGTCGGTCCGGAGGTCTGGGGCGATACGTGGCTGGCGCTGCCACCCGAACACGCGGGACGCACCTATCGCAGCGTGTTCACGGGCGACCTGATCGCCGCTGGCGAACGCGGCGGCACAATTGGGCTGCCGGTGGCTGAATTGCTTGCATATTTCCCCGTAGGGCTGCTAGAACTGATTTAGCGCTCTACTTTCCCGTTGTGGCATCGGGTGGGGTGGCAGTCCTGGCATCCCTGTCACTCCGCCCTTTGCTTCCCCGCAATGCGCCACACCAGACAAGGAGCGAGCAGCATGACGTCCCCCTACGACTACAGCACCCGGCAGGGCATTTACCCGATCTCCTGGGAAGACTTTCACGGGCTGTGCAAAGCACTCGCGCAGGCCGCCGCCGTCTTCGACCCGGCGATCATCCTCGGCGTGGGGCGCGGCGGCTACTACCCCGCGACCCTGATCGCGCACCTGCTGCAAGCGGAGATCTACCCCGTGCGGCTGTCGCGGCGCGTCAACGACGTGGTCACGCACGAGCGCCCGCAGTGGATGGTGCACCCGCCGGAAACCGTACGGGGTCAGCGCGTGCTGGTCGTGGACGAGATCAGCAGCACGGGCGAAACGCTGGAGATGGTCAAAGCCGAAGCGCTGCGACTGGGCGCGGCAGACGTGCGCTGCGCGGTGCTCTACGCGCATACGTGGGGCGCGGCCATCCCCGATGCGATCGGGCTGATCACCGACGCGCTGATCCTCAACCCGTGGGACCGTGAGATCTACCGCGACGGCGCGTTCCAGTTTCACCCCGAATACGTCGAGGCGCTGGCGCAGCAGGGCGTCGCGCCCTCGCCGGACCTGCTGATCCCCGCGACGCCGGTTGGTCCGCTGGCGAAGGATACGCTGGGGTCCTGAGGCGGCTTCACTTCCGATTTCCTCGAAAATTGTTTATGATCGTAATACTTATTCGCGCCGCGTGAGGGGCCACGCGGCACAGCGTGTTTGGGGAGGTCACCATGTCGATTCCGGCTCTGGCGGGCGTATGCACCTACGCGGAGGCGGCGCAGCCCGGCTACACCGTCGAGGAGAATGTCAAGCGGCTCGTACGCTACGCGTGGATTCAGAAGCGCGCGATGGAAACGGGGCTGTACTGGCTGAACCCCACGCCCGAATGGGAAGTGAAAGAAGCGCTCAGCCTGCACCTGTACCAGGACGCCGAACACGCCAAGCTGATCCGCGCGCGCGTCAGCGAGATGCGCAACCCGCCGCCGCGCATGGACGTCTCGCCCGACCCGGCGCTAGATCGCTTCTTCGACGAGCTGCTGGCCTCGCAGGACACGCTCGAAAAGGTCGCTGGGCTGTACGGCGTGCTGCGTCCGGCCCTGCTGGACGCCTACCGCGCCCACTACGACGGCTCGAACCCGCTGGTGGACTTCCCCACGCGGCGCATCGTGCGCTTCATGATCGTGGAGGCTGAGGACGCGGTGCAGTGGGGCGAGCAAGCCCTGGCTGCGCTGACGGAATCGGACGCGGAACGCGAACGCGTCGAGACGTGGATGGCGCACCTGCGCGCCTACCTGGACGCAGCGGGCGGCGTCGCGGGCGACGTGCAAGCGCCGGAGCAGCTCCCCGCGCCGCGCGCAACGGGCGACTTCGTGCCGGACTTCTTCCCGCAGCGCGACGATCGGTTCACCGGGCGGTGGAATTTCGTCTTCCCGCCGCACGAGGTCGCGCGCACGGAAGGCGTGCCTGTCGAGGAGAAGACGCTCGCGCTGATGTGCAAGCGCACGCTCGAAATGGACGTCCCCGAAGCGATGGCGCGTATGATCGCGGAAGCCGAGGGCATGCCGTGGGAATATTACGTCGATATGGCGCGCCAACTGTGGGACGAAGCACGCCACGCCATGATGGGATCGGTATACTTCGAGGCGCTCGGCGTGGATTGGAAACACGAGATCCCGCTGCATCCCGGCTTCGCGCTGCGGCTGAACCAGCACATGGACGCGCTCGACGCGCACGCGGTGCTGTATACCATCGAGCAAAGCCTGATGCCCGCCAAGACCGGCAAGCGCTACGAGTGGGAAACCGCCGTCGATGCGCACGATCCGCTGGCGACCTTGTTTCAGGACTACGATTGGGCCGACGAGGTGCTGCACGCGCAGGTTGGGCGGCGCTGGCTGCTGGACGCGCACAAGCTCAGCCGCGAGGCGGTGGTGAAGCTCGGCCAGCAGCGCGCGACCGAGTCCGAAGCGGACCTGGCGCAGTATGCGGATCGCGGGGCGCAGGTCAACTGGTGGCCGGACTTCGTGCGGCGCGTGCTGGGACGCGAGAGCGCCATGCAGGATTACGCGCTTGGCACGGCGGACCCGGTGTATCGCGCGGCGGAGTGAGGGGCGGAACAGAGTGGGCGGGATTGCGAAGCAACCTCACCCCCGGCCCCTCTTCAATCGGATTGGAGAGGGGAGACAAACATGGTCGGATCCGTAGGGGCGGGGCTTGCTCCGCCCGTTTTGCCCCGATAATCCGATCTTAAAACAAAACGGGGCGTGTGCGGTACACCCCTACGTGAGTTGCGACACCGGATCAGCGCAGCGGGATCCGATCGAGGTCCGTTCCGGGCTGAAGCGCCACATCCCCGGCGCGGACCCAGCCCCAGCCCAACCCTGCATCGAGCACGGACCACCACGTAGAGGCGTCATTGCGCCCGTACAGGGTCGCGTCTGCGCCCGCCGCCAGCTCCCCCGATGACCGTACCGTCCACGCCATCATAGACGAGCGTCGTCACCTGGGCGGTGACGGTACAGGGCGGCGGAACCGGATCGACCAGTTCCTGTTCGAGCAGCGAAAGATACGCGCCATCGAGCACGGCGTGGCTGTAGCCCTGCGCATAGTTCGGCGCATCGTCGGGATGCGCCGCGTACCAGTCCAGCGCAGCAGTCGCCTGGGCGTAGTAGGGATCTTCGGAACAAACATCAACCGGGGCCGTCTCAGCCTCGGATGGCACGGCCACGCTCTGAGGCAGCCACCACCCAAACAGGCCGCACACGGCTGTCATCAAAAGGAACAGAAGTCGCATGATTCACCTCCGTTCATAGTGTACGAACGTCGTGAACCGGACGCTTGACGGCCGCTCGGTGGTCCGCTGACTTAGTAGCGCCCCTCGGACTCCACCAGCCCGTACAGCGCTTCGAGCTTTTCCGGCTCGACCTTGGGCGACACCGAGCACGCCGTGCTGAGGATGTAGCCGCCACCGGGCATACCGTCGCGCAGGCGCTCGCGGGCGTGGTCCAGCACAGACGCCACGTCCGGCATTTGCAGCAGCGCCACCGAGTTCATGTTGCCCTTGATGAACATGCGCCCGCCGATGCGCGCTTTGGCGTCGGCCAGCTCCGTATCCCCGATGGGCGGCGGATCGAGCGTATCAACGCCGTCCGTGCCGGTTTCCATCATCAGTTCGAGGCGGTCCCCGATGTGGCCGCAGGTATGCGTGTAGATCGGCACGCCGGGAACCTGCGCGTGCACCGCCTCCGTGACGCGCCGTTCGTAGGGCAGCACGAAGCGCCGGTACATGCGCGGCGAAATGAAGCCGCCGCCCGCGTAAGCCGACGACAGCAGCACCGCATCCACACCGTGCCGCGCCTGTGCCACCGCCCACGCAATGCTCGCCTCCGTCAACCGGTCGAGGATGGCCTCAGCCTTTTCGGGATCGGTGGCGAGGCTCATCAACGCGTCCTCGTAGGTGAACAACTCCATCAGGTGCGTGAACGGCGAAAATACCTCGCCGTGCAGCGACACGTCCGGCCCGGCCTTTTCGCGCACAAGGTCTAGCGTGCGGAAAAAGTAGTCCGGCGGCTCCAACAGCAGGCCCGGCGCTTTGCCGCGCAGCACGGGCGTATGGTACACGCCCCAGGTGTACATCACCCAGTCGTCCAAGCGGTCGAAATCGCGGTCAGGATCGAACGTCTCGAAGGTCGGGCGCGCCGTTTCGGGATGGGCCGGGCGGTGCTGGGCGTTATCGTCCCAGGGCAGCAGCGTCACGTCGCCCGATTTCCAGCGCACCCATTCGCCGTCGTCGTCGCTGGTGATCTCGGCCACGTCCGCGCGCCAGTTCGGGTCGCGCCCCGGCACGTTGACCAGGATGCCGTCGAAGCGGTAGCGCTGCTGGAGCATCACCAGCGCCTCGGCAAAACCTTCGCTGGTGAACCAGATCTCGTGCGGGCGCAGCGGTGTGTTCAAAAAATAGTGTCCCAGTGCAAGCTGGCACATCAGCGGCACGCGATCGGGGATCTCGTGGCGCATCGCCGCCGCGACCCGTTCCCTGCTGTTCATAAGTTTATTCTCCTTGCATTCCTTGGAAGATGGCCGCGCAGCCTAGATGCTCGGCGGACGCCCGGTGATCAGGTCTTCGTAACACATCACCAGCTCGTCCATCATCACCGGCCATGCCTGCGTTTCGGCATACATGCGCGCGTTGCGCCCCATGATGCGGCGCTTGCTCGGCTCGCTGACAATCGCGCGAACGCCGTCGATCATACCGCGCACGTCGCCCACGTTAAACAGGTAGCCGTTCACGCCGGGGCGTACCATGTCGTCCGCGCCGCCCACGCGCGAGGTCACCACCGGCAGACCGGCGGCCATCGCCTCGATCAGCACCAGCCCGAAGGTCTCCATCGCGGAGGGGAACAGGAACACGTCCGCGCTGGCGTAGGCCGACCACAGCTCGTCGCCGCGCAAGTAGCCCATGAACGTCGTGGGCGATCCGGCGAACTGCGCCTGAAGCTCCGAACGGGCCGGGCCGTCCCCCACGATCGCCAGCCGCGTGCCGGGAACCTGCTCCACCGCCGCGCGCAGCTTGTGAATCTGCTTCTCGTTGGAGAGCCGCCCGACGTAGAGCAAAATCGTGTCGTCGGGATGCCCGCCGCTGAGCCGCATCCGCATGTCCATGCTCGCGCGGGCCGGGTTGAACTGGTCCGCGTCCACGCCCCTGCGCCACAGGCCCACCTGCCGCACGCCGTGGTGCAGCATGTCGCGCTGCACGCGCCGCGACGGGGCCAGCGCGTAATCGGCGGCGTTGAAGTTGGTGCGCATGTACCACCACATGAACGGCCCCAGAAAGCCCAGGCCCACGTAGCGTGCGACATGCGCCATGTCGAGGTGAAACGACGCCAGGGTGGGGATGCCGAGGTGCTTCGCCATCATCAGGCCGCCCGTGCCGACCATCGCCGGGTGGATGAAATGCGCGATGTCGGGGTTGAAGCGCTTGACCTCGCGGTAGGTGGTCAGCGTCGGCGGGCCGATGGTCAGCTCCGGGTAGGAGGGCACGCGCAAGCCGGGCACGCCGATCACGGACTTACCGCGATAATCGGTGACGTCCTCGCTGATGCGCGGCGCGACCACGACAAAATCAATGTTGCGGCGAATCAGGTGATCCATCAGCAGGATGAGGACCGTGACGATCCCATCCACTTTGGGGATGAACGTTTCAGTGAATAGTGCGACTCGCATAGTCGCTTCGACCCTCAACCACCCAGGTTGGCACCACCCGCCATAGTTCATAACCCGTCCGGGCTGCCCGCGTTGCGCGCGAGCCGCTTATGGGTGAGGATAACGGCAGGACGTTAAAGATAAACAAGCAGCAGGTTAAATGACCGCCAAGGGGACTTCGATCACGCTTCTTCTGACATCGTGCTGCCGAAACGCACCACTTCTTCCGGCTCCGGCTGCGGTTCCTTGAGCGCTTTGCTCATGAAATGCCACTGGCGAATGCCCAGTGTCACCATCGTCAAAGCGCTCGACCGCTTGCGGACCAATTTCATCCCGGCCTTTTCGTAGACGTGGATCGCACGGGCATTGCCCGCCGCCACCCACAGCGTCAGGCTGTCGCGCCCATGCTCGCGCGCCCAGGTTTCGGCGTGATCGAGCAAAAGCTGGCCAACGCCCTGTCCCTGATAGTCGGGAATCACGCCCAGGTCCCCGATATACGCTTCGCCCGGCTCCGGCGTATGGCCGATCAGCCACAGCATGAACGAGGTCCACAGCATACGCGGCATGCCCAATTCGCGCACGGCGAGGTTCTCGAAGTTGCGCGTCTCGCGGGTGGTGTAGTAGATCGGCTCCAGCACCGCCGTGCCGACAATCCGCCCGTCACGCTCCGCGACCAGCACCCCATCATAGCCGCGCTGAATCGGGCCGGTGTACGACGCCTCGATCAGCGCGCGCACCTTGGACGGATCGCGGCTGAAGATGATCCGCAGCTTGTCGCTAAACGAGTCTTGCAGCGCCGCCGCCACGCCCGGCAAATCGACCAGCCGCGCGGCGCGAACCTGTATCCCCATCATGCCTTGTTCTCCAGCACGGCCATCGCCAGCCCGATGGCGGCGACCGTCGCAATATTCTTGATGCGCCCGTCCAGGCACGCCGCGCGTACATCATCGAGCGCCAACCGCCGTTGGGTGATGTCTTCCGATGCTTCGAGGTGCGGCTCGGACACCTGCCGCGCGTGCCGCGCCACGAAGATGTGGCTGCCCCCACACCCGCGATTGCCGTCGATGAAGAAGCGGCCCAGATATTGAAGATCGTCCGCTTCGAGGCCCGTTTCTTCGTACAGCTCGCGCCGCGCGGCGGTGTCGGGCGCTTCGCCCGCGTCGAGGTACCCAGCGGGCAGTTCCAATGAGACGGTGCGCGGGCCGTGCTTGTAGTGCTCGATCATCGCCACGCGCCCGTCTTCGACCACCGCGAAAACCTGTGCCCATTCGGGCATCTCGATCCGGTGAAAGTCTTCGATCTCGTGCCCGCTGGGCAGCCGCACATGTTCGACTGCAATCCGCAGCCAGGGCATCCGGTCCAGCAGGATTTCATGAGACAGTGTATCCCAGGGCTTCATGATCACTTCCGCAGGTGTAAGGGAATATCGATGATTGCACGCACTTTGCCAAATCGACGCCGCCGGTAGAACAAAGCGAACCGGATCAGGCTGGCGGTCTGGTTGTGTAACAAAAGCTCCCACCATTTCGCGGGGATGAATTCCGGCAGGATCACCGACGCGAGATGACCGTCGTTTGCCTCGCGGTCATAACGGTCCAGAAAGTCGAGAAAGGGCCAGACAATCGACCGGTAGGGCGACGGAACGATCACCAGCGGGACGCCCATCCCCCACGTCTCCCACGCCGCGCGGATCCGATCCGCATCACCCGGATTGATCTCAACATACACTGCCGTCACCCTGTCCGAGATCGAGCGCGCGTAATGCAGCGCCAGTACCGTACCCCGGTGCACGCCCGAAATGGGCACCACCACGCGCGGCGGCGGGGGTGGCGTGGTGCTCACCGGCGGAAACGCATCGTTCAGGGCCAGCTCGCGCCGGATCTCGATGTAGTGCCGGTCAATCGCGCGGAACATCAGCACCAGCAGCGGGATCAGCACCACCACGATCCACGCCCCGTCCAGAAACTTGGCGACCGCAACGACCACCAGCGTGATCGCCGTCGCCACCGCGCCGGTGCCGTTGACCGCCGCTTTCAACCGCCAGCCCGGGCCGCGCTCGTGCAGCCAGTGGATCACCATGCCGCTTTGGGACAGCGAAAAAGCCAGGAAGACGCCCACCGCGAACAGCGGGATCAGCGCGTGCGAATCGCCCCCAAAGAGGACGATCAGCACCGCCGTCAGCCCTGCTAGCAGCAGCATCCCGTTGGTGAATACCAGCCGATCGCCCAGGAACGACAACTGGCGAGGCAAATAGCCGTCGCGCGCCAGAATCGACGCGACGCCGGGGAACCCCGCGAAGCTGGTATTCGCCGCCACGGCCAGAATAAGCAGCGTCGAGGCCTGCACGACGTAATACGCGGCATTCGTGCCCAGAATATGCCGCGCCAGCGCCGAAAGGATCGTCTCGTTGGTCTGCGGCACAATGCCGAAAAACTGCGTCAGGCTGACGCTGCCCAGAAACATGAACACCATCAGCAGCGCCATCGCCGCCAACGTCTGCCGGGCATTTCGCGCTTCCGGCTTTTTGAACAGCCGCACGCCGTTGCTGATCGCCTCGACGCCCGTCAGCGCCGTGCAGCCGGACGCGAAGGTGTGCATCACCAGGAACAGCGTCAGCGAGTGCGTCGCGGGCGGGGCCACGGCTTCCAGGCTGCCCGGTCCCTCGATCGCGGCGCGGACCAGACCCACGAGCAGCATCAGCACGTAACAGCCGATGAACAGGTAGACCGGAATGGCGATCACCGTCCCGGTTTCGCGGATGCCGCGCAGATTCGTCAGGGTGATGATCACCAGCAGCACCAACGCCAGCGCCGTACGGTAGGGCCACAGGTCGGGGAACGCGGAGGCAATCGCGGCGACCCCGGCGGTCAGGCTCACCGCCGCCGTCAGCACGTAGTCGATCAGCAGCGACGCGGCGGCGATCAGCCCCGGGTATTGGCCCAGGTTTTCCCGCGCCACCGTATACGATCCGCCGCCGGAGGGATAGGCTTCGATGGTTTGCGAATAGGAGATAGCAACGATCACCAGCAGGATGACGATTACCAGCCCGATTTTCCACGACAGAACCAGCCCTGCCGCGCCCGCCACAGCCAGCCCCAGGTAGATTTCCTGGTTGGCATAGGCGATCGACGAGAGCGCATCGGGCGAAAGCGCCGCCATCGCACGCAGCTTATCCAGACGCTCGTCGCCCAGGCGCTGCGTGGGAAGTGGAGGGCCGATCAGAAACCCCCTGATACTTCGCATATCGGGATGCTGCCCTCTTGGCTACTCTGTGGCGGTATCCAATCCCAGCGCCAGGAAGTCTTCGGGGTCGATCCACGCGCCGTCCACCGCGATCTCGAAGTGAATGTGCGCGCCGGTGACGCGGCCTGTCATGCCGCTCATCCCAATGACATCACCCTGATTGACCCAATCGCCGGGCACAACGAACCGTTCCGAGAGATGCGCGTAACCGGTATAGATGCCCCAGCCGTGATCGACCAGAACATAACCGCCTCGGATCGGCAGCGGCTGCGAGAGCACCACCCGCCCGGACGCCGATACCGGAACCGGCACGCCTTCGCCCACGGCGATATCGATGCCCGTATGACGCGACAGATACGACTGGCCGTTGTAGCTGCGGTACGTGCCGAACCACGCCACCAGATCGTTGGGATTGGGCAAAATGAAACCGCCGTCCCAATAGCGCGCGGGCGTGAAGCGGTCCATGATGTTAAACACCTTGGCGATCTCGGCGTCTTCCACGGTGGGATCGGTCAGGGGCAGCAGCGCACCCACAACGTACAGGCTTACGGTTGCATACCCGCCCGACGCCACCGTCACCGGCTGGTCGATGCGCTCGGACGTCCCGTCCGCATACTCGATCAGAAGCTGCAAGGGATAGGTGTCGGCCTTCAGATCGATGGAAGCCGACAGCAGCGCCTTATAGCCGAGCTTGCTGGGGTAAAAATAGACGCCGCGCTCCTGAAACATGCCCGTCACGTTCGTGATCTGATCCCCGGCCACGTAGACTGTCGTCAGCCCACCCTGCTTGACCCACTGCGCGTTGACCGTCACGACGGCGCGCGTCGTCTGTGCCGTAGCGAGCGCGGGAAGAGCCAGCGCCAGCACGACCATCACCAGCACGACGGCCTGCGCCATGCCCTTACCGTGTTTCATCCGATACTCCCACAAGGTTGGCGGGCGCTAAATCGCGCTCGACGCGACATCCGTGCATCATCATCCATAACAACTGCGCCGTGTTCCAGGCGTCGTCCACGCCGCGATGATGCGTGCCCTCCACGGGCAGGTGCATCATGTTCAGCGCGTTGAGCAGCCCGATCTCCTGGGACATGCCGTTGAACAGGGCAAAGAGCGTTTTCACGTTGATGTGGCTCGACCCGAACGGGTACAGCACCTGGCGTTCGGCACACTGCTGCTCAAACT
Organism: Aggregatilinea sp.; assembly: GCF_036822615.1. Taxonomy (NCBI): domain Bacteria; kingdom Bacillati; phylum Chloroflexota; class Anaerolineae; order Aggregatilineales; family Aggregatilineaceae; genus Aggregatilinea; species Aggregatilinea sp. The sequence goes on from NZ_DAISHJ010000049.1 coordinate 32,510, forward strand.
GGCGGCGGTCGTAATCGCCGTAGCTCGCCCAGATGCGGTCGCGGGCGGCGTATTTGCGGCGCAGGATGGCGCACGCGCGCCCGAAGGTCACGCCCTCACGCTCGATATTCGACGGGGTAAGGTGTGTCAGCTCCGTGCAAAATTCGCTGATCTGGGAATGCTCCGGCTTGACGAGGATACTCTGCCTGCTCACCCGCTCTCCGGTCGCCACGTCCAGCGCGCAAATCCCGATTTCGATGATTTCTTTCTCTTCGCCAGGGGGTGGAGGCCCCTCCCAACACGTTGACTCGATGTCGATGACGAGCACTTGATCTAGTTTTCCGGCCAAGGGACTGCTCTCGGTGATTTACTCATGATGCTGCGTACCGCTTGTTTCAGTATAACGATCGACCTGCCGCCCGACAACACCGGACGCACTACGCCTCCCCGGCGTCGATCACGGCAAGCCGTTGAACCGTACCGTATCGAGGATCGCCTGCATCGCCATCACCTGATCCGGCATGGCTTCCAGCGGCTCGACGGCCACAAAAAAGGCGAAGCTCGTGCTGCCCACGCGCACGGTCACGAACCAGCCCGCCGCGTTGGCCTGCCCTTCGCATTCGTCCGCCTGATAAAACGCCCCGACGCCGCTCTGCCCGCCGACGGTGAGCGTCTTCTGATCGTATACGCCCAGGTTGCACGCGTCCCCGATCAGCGATCCGCGCAAAAGCTGCACGCCGTCCGCCCAGAGATTTAACTCTCCGCTGGCACTGACCACGTTCGGGAAGTCCCAGAACAGATAAATGATGCCGCGCACATCCTCCGCCAGCGGCCCGGCGTAAATCGTCAGCGGCAGCTCGCGGGCTTCGCCGTAGCTGCTGAACGGCACGAGCATATCGGCGGCCTGCCACCCGTCGGGCAGGGTAATCGACAGCGGCGGCGGCGCGCCCGGCTTGACGGGCAGCTCGGTCGCGGTCGCCACACCGCCGGGGG
>NZ_DAISHJ010000050.1:0-33329 GCF_036822615.1 Aggregatilinea sp.
CACCTTGCCTTCCAGCGAAAAGACCGGGCCAGCGTCCATCCCGCTACCTTTCGCCGAACCACGCGGAACCGGGCAGCCGGTGGCGTTTACCGACTGTCTCATCCAGTTCGATGCCGAAGCCGGGAGCGTCCGGCGGGCGCACCCAGCCGGGCCGGAACCAGTCCGTTGTGCCACCCTGCACGAGATCGTGGAAGAACGGCACGTCGTGGGCGTGGAACTCGCATACCAGCAGGTTCGGGACCGTCACGCCGACGTGCGCACTGGCCATCAGCGCCAGCGGACTGCCGATCATGTGCGGCGCAAAGGGTTTATTGGCCGCTGCGCACAGATCCGCGATCTTTTTCGCCTCGGCCAGCCCGCCCGCTTTTTGCAGGTCCGGCGTGAGGATGTCGCACAGGTCCTCCACGATCAGGTCCCAGAAACCCTGCCGGAGCTGCAAGTTTTCGCCTGTAGCGACCGGCGTGATCTTATGCTGGCGCAGGTAGGCCAGCGACGCCTTGTCGTGCGGCGGGACCGGATCTTCCAGCCACAGCAGCCGCAGCGGTTCCAGCAGCCGCGCGACCTGCAGGATCTCGTTGGGGCGGTAGCGCCAGTGCGCGTCGAAAGCCAGATCGACTTCCGGCCCGACCGCGTCGCGGATCGCCGCCGCCAGCCCGACCATCCAGTCGATGTCGCGCGCGGACAGGCTGTAGCCCGACGCCTGATCGAAGGTGCTGCCGGGCAGGTCCAGGTCGAACTTGAGCGCGGTATAGCCCAGCGCGGCCATCTCCTGCGCGCGCTGCGCCGAGGCGCGGATAACCTCGCCCGGCGGCAGATCATCCTCACACGGGGTGGTCTCCCATGCGGGCGGCGTCGGCTGGAGCAGCGGCGAGAGGCATTCGAGCGCGCCTGCCGCGTGACAGTCCAGATAGATGCGCACCTCGTCGCGGAACTTGCCGCCGAGCAACTGCCATACCGGCAGGCCGAAGTATTTGCCCTTCAGGTCCCACAACGCCGCCTCGATGCCGGTGATCGCGTTCCAGATGATGCCGCCCGTTGAGCCGGTGCCCGACGCGGCCCAACGCATCTTTTCGACCAGCCGCTCGATTGCCGTGAAGTCCTCCCCGACTAAAATGCTCTCGAACTCCTGCACGATCTCCGGCAGGCCGGGCGCGAAGAAACATTCGCCCGTGCCGTACAGCCCGCCGTCGAGATCGCTGTACACACGCACGTATGTCCAGTGAAAATTGGCCTGCACGACTGCCGTTTTAAGGCCGGTGATTTTGGGCATGATGGTCGCTCCCCTACATGATGCCGAACTGCGCAAAGGCGTCGGTCGCGCTCATGCCGGACTCGATCGCCTGCTTCACGCGCTGCTCGCCGCGCGCCTTTTCCAGCGCGCCGCGAAAGGCTTCTTCCTCCGCTTCGCGCGGGATGACGCACACGCCGTCGCGGTCGCCGTAGAGGATGTCGCCGGGCCGGACGAGCGCCCCCCCGATCTCGATTGGCACGCGGAAATCGATCACCTTGCCACGCGGCCCCTGGTCCTGGGCGTACCCCCCGGCGGAAAAGGTGGGGAAGTCCAGCGCGAGGATCTGGTCCGTATCGCGCGAGTAGCCGTCCACGACCGCGCCTGCCGCTTTCAGGTGGATCGCGCGGGTGCTCATCAGGCCGCCCCACAGCGCGTAACGCGGCGACGCGCCCGTGCAGACGTACACCTCGTTGGGGCGCAAATCGTCCAGCGCGCGGAACATCAGCCCGAACGCCTGCCCCATGACCGGGTTGGCGGGGTCCGGCGACACCTCTGCGAACACGTCCGCTTCCAGCACGGGCATCGCCCGCCCGATGACGACCATATCCGGGCGCAGCGGTTTGAGGTGCGGCGGCAAAAACTGGTGCAGCAGGCCCATCTTGTCCATCACGTCGCCGACCACTGCCGTAAACAATTCGCGGCGCGCGAGATCAAACAGTTCTTCGTCGGAGGTCCATAAGTTCATTCGCGCTTCGTCTCCGTTTCGGGCGGATTCCGGCTCAAAAAACGTGTTGGGGCGAGTTCCTTGACAAGGGCGCGCGTCCTGGCATATGATGAAACCAGTGAATGACAGCGCTGTCATAAACTTAGCATAAATCGAGACAGCGCGAATGTCAACGTGATGCAGTGCTCGAAAATGGCTTAGAAGGGGTTCCTGTTGTCCGTCACGCTTTCCGATGTCGCGCGCCGTGCTGGCGTCTCGATGAAGACCGTTTCTCGCGTTATCAACAACGAGGAACGCGTTGCGGAGACCACGCGCGAAAAAGTCATGGCTGCCATTCACGACCTGGGCTACGTGCCCAACGTCTGGGCGCAGCGGCTGGCGCGCGGGCATTCGGGCCTGATCGGCCTGCTGATGTACGACGCGACCCCGGCCTACATCATGAACGTGATGAACGGGCTGATGGATATCGGTGACTTGACGGGCTACCGCATCAGCCTGTACCGGCTCAACGTGCACGATCCGCAGGAAGTGGAGCAGGTGATCGGCTTCGCGGCGCAGCGGCGCGTGGAGGCCTTCGTCTTCACCCCGCCGTGCGACAACTCGGCCACCCTGGTCCGCGCGCTGCAAGAACTCAAGTTCCCGTTCGTCCAGTTGACGCCCCACGAACGGTGCAGCGGCTGCGCGTGGGTGTCCAGCAGTGACGAATCTGGCTCCTATCAGGCGGCGCAGCACCTGATCGAGTTGGGGCACACGCGCATCGGCTTCATCAAAGGGAACCAGGATCACATCGCCAGCCGCGATCGGCTGCAAGGCTACCGGCGCGCGATGGCCGATCATGGGCTGGCTGTGGACGAAGACCTGCTGCGGCAGGGCGATTGGGAGTTCGAGACGGGCCTGGACTGCGCGCGGGCTCTGCTGGACCTGCCCGATCCGCCCACGGCGATCATGGCCGCCAACGACGACACCGCGGCAGGTGTCATTCAGGCGGTATGGGAGCGCGGCTTGACATGTCCCGACGATCTCTCGGTGATCGGCTACGACGACGTGCCGCTCGCCCGACAGGTGACGCCGCCGTTGACCACCGTCCGCCAACCGATTTACGATATCGCCACCACTGCCATGTCGATGCTGGTCGAGAAGCTGATTCCCGGCCTTGCGACCGAAACCGCCGTCGAAGTTCCCAGCCAGTTTATCCAGCGTCACTCAACCGGTCCGCTCAAGAGAGGCTAGCTTTACGGTCAGGGCGCGTCAGCACGTGCGAACCTTTGTTATATGATATGACAGCGCTGTCATATAAACCGTTTCCAAGAATGCCCGGTTTCTTACTTCTTTATCTGAAAGACTTGCTGCTATGTCTGAGTCACTCACTTCTCTGGAACGAACCCTGCTCACCCTGGAAGGTAAACTGCCCGACCGCGTGCCGGTGGACCTGCACAACTTCCAGATGACGGCGCGCCTCATGGGCGCGACCTCCTTCGCGGACTTTTACCGCGATGGTGACGCAATGGCCGAGGGCCAGATCAAAGCCTGGGAGCGCTTCGGCCACGACGTGCTGATCGTTGAGAACGGCACGGCGGCGCTGGCCGAGGCGTGTGGCGTGCATGTGATCTACCAGGACGACGCCGCGCCGGTCGCCAAAGAGCCTGCCATCAAGAGCCTCGACGACGTGGACTCGCTGGTCGTGCCCGATCCATACAGCATCCCGGTGCTGGCCGAAAACCTGAAGGCCACGCGCCGCGTGGTCGAGGCCATCGGGGATCGGGCGTTCATCATCGGGCGCGGCGACCAGGGGCCGTTCAGCCTTGCCAGCGAGATTCGCGGCATGAGCGACTTTATGGTCGATCTCGCGCTGGGCGAACAGCCGGAGAAAATCCACCGCCTGCTCGACTTCTGCCGCGAGGTCGCCTATCGCTACATGCTGGCGCAGATCGAGCAGGGCGCACACTGCACCTCGATCGGCGATTCGCCCTCCGGCCCCGACGTGATCTCGCCCCGGTTCTACCGCGAATACGCCTACCCGCACGTCAAGCGGCTGGTGGACGACCTGAAGGCGCAGGGCGTGCGCGTCGCCTACCACATCTGCGGCAACTCCACGCCGATCATCGAGGAGATGGTCAGCACGGGGGCCACGATCGTGGAGATCGATCAAAAAGCGGATCTGCACCGGTCGAAGGCCGCCGCGCAGGGCAAAACTACGCTGCTTGGCCCGGTCGATCCCAGCGGTGTGCTCGCCAACGGCACGCCCGACGACGTGACGGCCAAAGCCTGCGAAGCGCTGGAGATCCTCGCGCCGGGCGGCGGCTTTATCCTCGGCCCCGGTTGCGCGCTCCCGGCCACTACTCCCGACGAAAACATCGACGCGCTGATCGACGCGGCCCGGTGTTATGGCCGCTACGACCGCCGTTAACTCGCTGTTCACGCGGTAAGCACTGAAGGAGGCATGCTCTCGACCACTGCCCTGCCCGTCCCGTTCAAAAGTGTTCAGTTCAATTCATAGGAGGCTCGAAACATGTTACGGAAGAAATGGCTCTCGCTGATTCTGGTCGCCGTGATGGCGCTCGGAACGGCCCCACTGGTCAGCGCGCAGGGTGACGGCGATCTCGGTTTGCCGCTGCTCGAAGCTCAGCCCGAAGACGTGCAGGCATACTACCTGCCGGATGGTGAGCAGTTCCAGGGCAAGTCGCTCAACGTCGTCATCAACTCCACCTTCCTGGAAACCAACCCGGAACCGCTGGAGATGGGTAAGGCCAAGTTCGAGGAACTGACTGGCGCGACGATCAACTACATCCCGCTGCCCGAAAACCAGCTTTACGATCAGGTCCGCCTGGAACTGGCCGTCGAGTCGGGCGCGTACGATATGGTGCACACGGGCGCGGGCGGCGCGATGGACTTCGGTCTGGCCGGGTTCCTGGTTCCGCTGCCGGTGCCGCCGGATGTCGATGACTTCTTTGCCGCGGACGTGGATCAGTACTCCGCTGGCGACGTGCTCTACGGTCTGCCGATGGTGGCGGATACGAACATCCTCTACTGGCGCACGGACCTGTTCGAAGCTGCCGGACTCGATCCCGCCGATCCGCCGGAGACCTACGACGAGCTGCGCGACTACGCGCTCAAGCTGACCACCGACGCCAACGGCAACCACCCCGGTGACGAAGGCTTCGATCCCGATAACATCGACGTTTACGGGCTGGCGTTCAAGGGCGTCGCCGGGCTGGCGAGCACCTGGGAATGGTACAACTACCTGTTTGCGTTCGGCGGCGACGTGTTCGATGCTGACTATAATGTGACCATCGACTCGCCCGAAGCGATCGCCTCGCTGCAGTGGGTTGTGGACAACCTGCGCGAATACCACATCTATCCCGCCGACACGACGACCTACGACTACACCGAGTTCCATACGCTGTTCATCCAGGGCCGCGTGGCGATGGCGATCAACTGGCCGTACATGTACAACATGGCCCAGGACCCAGCGCAGTCCGAGATCGTGGATAAGGTCGCCATTGGCCGCAAGCCCGCCCAGGCGACGCACGGCGGCGAGATCGGCGGCTGGTCGTGGAACGTCTTCCAGATGAGCCAGAACCAGGACCTTGCGATCGCATTCGCCAAGTTCATGAGCGGCCCCGACATCTCGCTGGCCTTTGCCGAAGGCGGCAACGTGCCCGTGCGGAAGTCCGTTGCGGCCATCATGACCGAACAGGACCCGGTGCTCTACGGCGCGATCGCCGCGAACCAGGCCGACGGGAAGTCGATCGGCTTCATCGAGACCGGCCCGTCGTGGACGCCCATCGAGCAGGTGCTGTCGCAGGCCATTCAGGAAGCGCTGATCGGTGATAAGGATGCCGAAACCGCGCTGAAGGATGCGAAGGCCGACATCGAAGAAATTCTGGACGATGACGGCTTCTACGAAGAAATCCTGCCGCAGCTTCTTCCGGCGCAGTAGCCTTGCGCGCCTGAGCCGCTAAACGGCATTCGGGGGAGAGCAGGCCGGTGAAGGTCATCGGGGTCTGCTCTCCCACCGGGCCGCGCTCGCCTGTTCTCAAAGCACAAGTTGAAGTGGATTAGGACCGTGAACTTAAAACACGCTTCTCCGGCCACAACCGCACTTACCGGCGCGCAGCGCACGCCGTCGCCCCAGCGGTGGCACCTCAGCAATGGCACCTATGGATTTCTGCTGGTGCTGCCCGCGCTGTTGATCATGCTGGCGGTGTTCATCTACCCGATGGCGTATTCGGCCTATACCAGCTTCCGCGATTTCGAGCTGACGCGCCCCGACCGGGCCGAGTTCAACGGGCTGGAAAATTACCGGAACGTCTTGCAGGACGAGGAGTTCCATCACGCCTTTACCAACACGGTGAAGTATGTGGGCATCGCGGTCCCGACCGAGTTTGCGCTGGGTCTGATCCTGGCGATGGCGCTGGCGACCATCGGGCGCGGGCGCTCGATCCTGCGCACGCTGCTGATCATCCCCATGATGCTCGCGCCGGTGGCGATGGGGCTGATGTGGAAATTTATGTACAACGACGAGCTGGGCATCATCAACCACCTGCTGCGGCTGCTGGGCAGCGAGCGCCCGCCGCTGTGGCTGGCCGATCCCGGTTACTCGCTGTACAGCATCATCATCGTGGAAATCTGGGCGACCGTGCCGATTTTCATCCTGCTGCTGCTGGCAGGGCTGCTTTCCATCCCCAGTGAATATTACGAGGCGGCCAAGATCGACGGAGCGAGCGCGCTGAAGTCGTTCCGTTACATCACGCTGCCCATGCTCCAGCCGGTGATCCTGGTCGCGCTGCTGTTACGCGGCATGGACGCTTTCCGCGTGTTCGACATCGTGTTCGTGTTGACCAAAGGCGGTCCGGCGCTGCGCAGCGACGTGCTGTCCTATTACGTCTACCGCGCCGCGTTCGTTGGGCGCGACTTCGGTGAAGCGACCGCCGCCGCCTGGATCATGATCCTCGTGCTGCTGGCGTGCGGGGTGGGACTGGTCGGCCTGATGCGCCGTCAGGGAGGCTCGCTGTGAGAACGCCGCGCCGGTACCTGATCCTCAGCTACGGCCTGATCATTGCCGCGATCCTTATTTTCCTGTTTCCGATCGTGTGGCTGGTGCTCAGCTCGCTCAAGCCGCCCGCCGACGTGCTGAAGATTTCGCTGCCCACCGATCCGACGCTGCAAAATTACCGCGACGTGCTGCACCAGTTTCCGGTAGGGCGCTACCTGGGGAACAGCCTCAAGCTCGCCGCTGCGTCCACGCTGGTCTCGCTGACGACCGGGGCGCTGGCGGGGTACGGCCTGTCGCACTACCGTTTCAAGGCGCGCACGCCGCTGCTGTTGATGACGCTGCTGATGCGCACCATCCCCGGCGTGGCGCTGGGCATCCCGCTGTTCTGGCTGTTCACGCGCGTCGGCTTGAAGAACACGTTCATGGGCATCACCCTGGCGCACACCGCGATCCAGCTCCCGCTGGTGATCTGGATCATGCTCGGCTTCTTCGAGGACATCCCGCGCGAGCTGTCGGAAGCGGGGCAGGTGGACGGCTGCAACCGGCTGACGGTGCTGTATCACGTCGTGCTGCCGCTGGCCGCGCCGGGCATGGCCGTCGCCGCGATCTTCTCGTTCCTGACGAGCTGGAACAATTTCGACCTGTCGCTGATGCTGAACTCCGCGCCGCAAGCGCTGACGATGCCGGTCGGCATGTCGCAGATGAATTTGCTCTATGGCATCCGGTGGGACAGCCTGTCCGCCGCGTCGGTGATGTACATCGTGCCGACCATCCTGCTGGCTCTCATGCTCCAGCGCTACATCGTGCGCGGGCTGACGGCGGGCGCGGTCAAAGGCTGAGTTTGTGACGTAGACGTTCTTTGAAGTGACAGCCAACGTGATATTCCCTATCGCATAAGGATATGTGACATGACGAGCACCTCGCGCCCGGCCCGCTATCCCGATTCGCCCGCATGGACGAAAGACCTGATCATCTACGAGATCGCGACGAAGGGCTTCACGTCGCCGGACGGCCCCGAAAGCGGCACCTTCCGCAACCTGGAAGCGAAACTGCCTTACCTGCACGACCTGGGCATCAACGCGATCTGGCTGACCGGCCATTCGTGGTCCGACCCCCGGCACTTCTACAACATCTGGACGCAGTACGCGACTATCGATCCCGGCGTCATCGATCCCTCGCTTGGCACGGAGCAGGACTTCAAAGACATGATCGCGTCCGCGCACGAGCAGGGCATCCGCGTGTTCCTGGACGTGATCACGCACGGCGTGATGAAAGACAGCCCGCTTGTGGCCGCGCATCCCGACTGGTTCCGGGGCGAAAGCTGGGGCATGACCGACTACGACTTCGACGCGGGCATCCCCGAGCTGGAGCAGTGGTGGGTGGACGTGTGGACGCGCTATGCGGTCGAGTTCGGCGTGGACGGCTTCCGGCTCGATCTCGGCCTGCGCCGCCCCGACCTGTGGGCACGGATTCGCGCGAACGCCGCCGCAGTGGGCCACCCGATCGTGCTGATCAACGAGACGGAATACGCGCACACGGTCGAATGGGTGATCGCGTCCGGCCTGAAGACCGTGCCCACCGAAGACGAGTTCCTGGGCCTGATCGACTTCGCCCAGCGCGACAGCGTGCACCTGCTCGATCCGCACCACAAGATCGAGTTCGAGCCGCTGCACGACTATGGCCGCGCGCACATGTGGACGGTCGAACACTGGGCGCAATGGCTGGATCGCGTCACGGGCGGCGCAGGCGCGGACGGCAGGCTGCAATGGGCATGGCCGTGCGTGCAGTTGAGCTGCCACGACGACGGTTGGGAAGACTTCGCGGGCGATAACCCCTATGTGGCGCAGGGCAGCCGCTTCGTCTGGGGTTACGGCGCGCTGTTTTCGGGCATGGTCCCGATCTTCATGGCGGGCGAAGAATTCGGCGCGGACTACGTGCCGCTGCCCACGCTCTCCCCGCGCCTGTTCGGCGGCGACGATCCCGGCAAGGGGACGTGGCTCTACGGCAGCATGATCCAGTGGGATCAGCTCGACCAGCCGGAACACCGCGCCGTGCTGGACGACGTGACACGCCTGATCGCCATCCGCAAGCAGGAAGCGGCCATCCTCGCCGCGCGGCCCACCTATGCCGAATCGAATCTGCTGCCGGTCGCCTGGGAGAGCGACACCTCCGTTCCGCAGCCCTATCTGCGCTGGGCGGATGGCGCGGCGATCCTGGTCGCGGGGAACCCGTCCACGGACGCCGACGCGACCGTGACCGTCACGCTGCCGCTGGATGACATCGGGTTGGGCGGGCACCGGCTGTACACCGTCACGAACCTGTGGACCGGCATGGCGGAAACGTACACTGGCGCGGATCTGCTGAAGCTGGTGATCGCCATCCCGCGCGACAAGATGCCGGGCGGCGGCCTGCGGCTGCTGAAGATTCAGCCCGCCTGACACGCATCCGGCGCCATCAATCCCACTTCTGAGTCACTTGGAATATATCTGCTGTAGAGAGAGGCAGTTATGATCGCAGCACCCCAACATCTCGTCCAGGTTGGCTTATCGTTCGAACAAACGTACAGGCCCGTGCTGGATTTCGACGGCTGGAAGGTCGCCATGCTGCGCTATTTCGACGTGGTTGCGCCCGAAACCTTCCACCGGGTCGAGCGGCACTGGAATACGAACGAGGTGTTTATCCTGACCGCCGGGGAAGCCGATCTGATCGTGATGGACGGCCAGGATCAGCCGGAGCAGCCCTACGTGATCCCGATGCAGCGCAATGTCGCTTATAACATCCGGCAGTCGGTCTGGCATCACGTCTTGATGTCCCGTGACGCGCACATCGTTTTGTTCGAGCGCAGCGAAACAGGACCGGAGACGACCGATTACGCCGAGCTGGACCCGGCGCTGCTGCGTGAGATCTGCGAGCAAACCCGCGATTTAGGCTGAGGTGGCGGCTTTACGGAGCTGCGAACTGCGTGCCAATCGATAAAAAAAGTGGCGAGCGGAGATGGCTCGCCACTTGCTTTTGCAGGGGACCTAATCGATTGAATCCTGAACGTGGACCTTCATTTCTTCCACGTTGCCCGTCTCGATGTAAACGATGCGCTCGGCCACGTTGACCGCCAGATCGCCGATGCGGTCTAGGTGTTGCGCGGCCCGCAGCACGGCGAACGCTGCCGTGATCTTTTTCTCTTTTTTCGCCTTCAGAATGTCTTCGACGATGTAGTTGACCGTCGAGTCAAAGAGCTTGTCGAGCTGGTCGGCCTGCTCCGGGACCTGCTTGGCCAGGTCCGTGGACTTGGTCGCATACGCTTCCATGCACTGCTGGAGCATGGAGCGCACCAGCTCGCCCATACGGGCAAGCTCGGGCGGACGGCGGCGGCTGGGTTTTGCCAGAATATCCGGGATGGTGTTGGTCAGGTCTTTGGCCTTGTCCCCGATGCGCTCAAGATCCACGATGATGTTCAGCGCCGCAATGATCGCGCGCAGATCCCGCGCGGCGGGCTGCTGGGTTACGATGATCTTGAAGCAGGTTTCTTCGATGGCGAAGCGCTGGGCGTTGACATCGCGGTCAATCGCGGCCACCAGCCGGGCCTGTTCCAGATCCAGCGCCTCGAAAGCGTCGAGCGCCAGCTTCAACTGATTCTCGACCATATTGCCCATGTGCTGCACGCTGGTGCTGAGCTGTTGTAATTCTCGCTCGAATTGTTCTCGCGGTGACATCGTCTTTGCCTCGTATTTCTCACCGTCCCCGGTGCCGGGTGAAATGGTCAGGGTCTCGCACTGCCTGCCGTGTCACCACGTGCCCGCCTGCGATGAGGTCGGGGGCGGGTGACAGCCGTTGTGCCTACCCGCGCCGTCCGGTGATGTAGGACTCGGTCAGTTCTTCTTTGGGCGAGGAAAAGATCTGTTCGGTCTGCCCGAACTCGACCAGCTTTCCCAGCCAGAAGAACCCCGTCTGGTGCGAAACGCGAGCGGCCTGCTGCATGTTGTGCGTTACAATGACAATGGTATAGTCTTTTGCGAGTTTCTGCATCAGGTCTTCAACGTGCAGCGTCGCCACCGGATCGAGCGCGGAACACGGCTCGTCCATCAGGATCACCTCTGGCCGGACGGCGATCGCGCGGCCAATGCACAACCGCTGCTGCTGCCCCGGGTTCAGGTTGAGGGCTGAATCTTTCAGCCGGTGGCGCACCTCACCCCACAGTCCGACGCTTTCCAGGCTTGCCTGAACGATCTCGTCGAGTTCCCCACGCCGGGCTGTGCCCATCACGCGCGGGCCGAACGCCACGTTGTCGTAGATGCTCTGCGGAAACGGGTTGGGCCGCTGGAATACCATCCCGACGCGCTGGCGCAGCTCCACCACATCGACGCCTTCCGCGTAGATGTTCTGGTCGTCCAGCCAGACTTCGCCCTCGGTGTGGACGCTGGGGATGGTGTCGTTCATGCGGTTGAGCGAGCGCAAAAAGGTGGATTTGCCGCAGCCCGAGGGGCCGATCAGGGCGGTGATCTCGTTGGCCTGAATCGGCAGGGTCAGGTCCTTCAGGGCCTGAAACTCGCCGTAGAAAAGGTTGAAGTCGCGCACATCGATCTTGGTTGCCATTACCCGAAACGTCCTGTTACATAGTCTTCCGTACGCTGATCGTGCGGCTTGCCGAAGATCTGCGACACGTCGCCTACTTCGATCACTTCGCCGTCGAGCATGAACGCGGCGTGGGTGGCTACGCGCGCCGCCTGCTGGACGCTGTGCGGCACCATGATGATGGTGTAGCGCTGTTTCAGTTCGTGCAGCGACTCCTCCACCATGCTGGTGGACAGCGGGTCCAGCCCCGAAGTTGGATTGTCCAGGATCAGCACGTCTGGTTCCAGCGCGAGGCTGCGCGCGATGCACAGCCGCTGCTTTTGCCCGCCGGAGAGCGCGAAGGCCGAGTTGTCGAGCCGGTCCTTCACCTCGTCCCACAGCGCCGCCTGCTTCAGCGCGCGCTCGACGCGCTCCTCCCGAAGCACGGCATCGCGGATGCCTGCCATCTTCAGGCCGTAGGTCATATTATCGTGGATGCTGCCCGGCAGCGGCGAGGGCACGGCGAACACCATGCCAATCCGGCGGCGCAGATCCGGGACGTTCACGCCGTGCTCGAAGACGTCCTGCCCGTTGAACCGAATGCTGCCTCGAATCGCGCTGCCTTCGATCAGGTCGGACAGGCGGTTGAACAGCCGCAGCAGCGTCGTTTTGCCGCTGCGCGCCGGGCCAAACAGCACGAAGATCTGCCGGGGCGCGATGTCGAGCGAGACATCTTTGAGCGCTTCCGCGCCGTCGCTGTAGGTGTAATAAACGTGTTCGGCTTGTAGAGCGGGTTGCATCGTGGGTTACCAATCCCGGCGGCGGCGCATGCGCGTCCGTATTACCGTGGCGACGAGGGTCATGGACATGACCAGGATGAGCAGCACCAGCGCCGTGCCATATTGGATCTGGAGCGGCATGCCGGGGACTTGCGTCGCAATGACGTACAGGTGATAGGGCAGCGCCATCGTCTGGTCGGACAGCGACTTGGGCAGTTCGGGCAGGTAGAAGGCCGCCACCGTGAACAAGATCGGCGCGGTTTCGCCCGCCGCCCGGCTGAGACCCAGGATCACGCCCGTGATGATACCCGGCGTGGCGTGCGGCAGCACCTGATGGCGGATGGTCTGCCAGCGCGTCGCGCCGAGGCTCTGGCTCACCGTGCGGAATTCCTGCGGGACGGAGAGGATCGCTTCTTCGGCGGTGCTGATCACGACCGGCAGGGTCATGATGCCCAGCGTCAGTGATCCGGCGGCGATTGACGTGCCGAGGTTGAGGAACAGCACGAACGCGCCCAGCCCGAACAGCCCGTACACGATGGACGGGATGCCCGCCAGGTTGACGATCGCCAGGCGCACCCAGCGCGTGAGACGGTTATCGCCCGCGTATTCGGCCAGGTAGATCGCTGCGCCGATCGCCAACGGGATGCAGACAATGGCCGTGCCCAGCGTCAGGATGATCGTGCCGAGAATGGCGGGCATGATGCCGCCCTGGGTCATGCCGCTGCGCGGGGCGTCGGCCAGAAATGTCCAGCTAATCGCGCCGATGCCTTTGGCGACGATGAACAGAATGACCAGCACGATCGGAATGACGACCAGCGCGGCGGACGCGGTGATGATGGCGACCGCCAGTTTTTGTGTTTGCTGCGGTTTCAATACTACCCTCTCCGTCGCCTGGACGTTTGTCCTACCAGCCGCCCGGCCAGCGAGTTGATGCTGAAGGTAATCAGGAACAGGATGATCCCGATCCCGAACAGGACGTTGTAGTGCAGGCTGCCCTGCGCGACTTCGCCCATTTCGGCGGCGACGGTCGCGGTCAGTGTGCGCACCGGCTGGAGCAGCATGTCGGTCCCAAGCTCCGGGACGTATGCCGCGTTCCCGGTGACCATCATCACGGCCATCGTCTCACCGATCGCGCGCCCGATCCCCAGCATGACGGCCATCATCAGGCCGGAGCTGGCGGCGGGCATCACCACGCGGCGGATGGTCTGCCACTGGGTCGCGCCCATCGCCAGCGCGCCGTCGCGGTACTCCTTCGGCACGGCGTACAGCGCGTCTTCGGAAATGCTGATGATGGTGGGCAGCGCCATGTACGCCAGGATGATCGACCCGCTGAGAGCCGTCAGGCCGGTCGGCGCGCCGAGGTCCTGGAGCAGCGGAGCCAGGGCGATCCAGCCCAGGAAGCCGAGCACGATCGAGGGAATGCCCGCCAGCATTTCGATCAGCGGCTTCAGAATTTCACGCTGCCAGGGTGGGGCGATCTCGCCCAGGTAGATCGCCGTGGTCAGGCCCAGCGGCACGGCGATGATCACCGATCCCGCCGTCACCAGTAGGGAGCCGACGATCAGCGGCCACAGCCCGAACATCCCTTCGATGGGATACCAGCGGCTCCCGAACAGCTCGCGCAGCGGGATGTCGAGGAAGGTTGGCAGGCCTTCGCGGACGAGGAACAGAAAGATGAGCGCCACGATCAGAATGATAAAGATCCCCGTCAGCTTGATCGTGGACTCAATCAGCCACTCAAACCAGTTGCGTTTCAGGTTTTGGGCGATGATCGGTCGCGCGCGCACTACCGCCTCGGCGTATTGGCGCTTGGCTCGTTGTGCCAGGCTTATCATCGGTTACTCCTGCGAAATGGGCACGAAGCCCAGATCGGCGACGATTTGCTGGCCCTCTGGTCCGAGGATCCAGTCCAGGTATTCGGCAATCGCGCCGGTCGGCTCGCCCGCCGTGTAGGTGTACAGGTTGCGGGCCAGGGGGTAGCTGCCGTCGTCCGAGGTTTCGACGCTGGGCAGCACGAAGGGATCGGCGGCGGTCCGGGCGATGGCGATGATCTTTTCGTCCTCGGTGACGTAACCCAGGCCGTCGTAGCCGATGGCGTTGGGGTTGCGCCCGACCTCGCTGGTGATCCCAACGGAGGACGGCATCATCAGGGTCTTGGCGGCGAAGATGTCAGTGTTGTCCGAGTCGCCCTTGCGCACCACTTCTTCGAGGAAGTAAACGTGCGTGCCGGAATTGCTCTCGCGCGAGACGAGGATGATGGGCGCGTCGTTCCCGCCCAAGTCCTGCCAGTTGGTGATCCGCCCGGTGAAGATGTCGGCGAGCTGGTCGATGGTAAGCTGGTCCACCGGGTTGGCCGGATTCACGATGACCGCCAGCGCATCGATGGCGACCACCGTCTCGACCGGCTCGACGCCGTTTTGCTCCGCCGCCGCGATTTCGTCTTCCTTGATTTCGCGCGAAGCGTTGGCGAGATCGACGGTGCCGTTGATCAGCGCCGCGATGCCGGTGCCTGAGCCGCCGCCGGTCACCGCGATGGTCACGGACGGATCGACCTCTCGATACGCCTCAGCCCAGGCTAAGGCCACGTTTAGAAGTGTGTCGGAACCCTTGTTCTGGATGGTTCGAGATGTGCCGGGGGCGTCGTTCGCGGAGTCGTCAGAAGCGCAGGCCGCAAGCGAGAGAGTCAGAATTCCAATGACTCCCCCCAGCAGGAGCCATCTGCGGCGACGCCCACTGGCGCTCCGTTTTCGAAACTGCATGGATACCTCAAAGTGAAAAATGTTTAACGCGATACGTACACAATCCCTAAAAATACCGAACAATAGTTAAGGGAATGGAAAATGCGATCCACCTTCAGGTCAAATTCTCCTTAAAAGAATTTAACCACCCATTAACCTGATTTCTTCCGGCGGTGGAAAAAGGCGTGGAGGCCAATGGAAAGCTCTGCGCGCGGAGGGGTGTGGAACTGGGCAGACAGCGCTCACCTGCCCGGCCCGATTTGAGCGATCCGGCAGGGGGAAGCAGACATATGGCGGGGCGCTGCGCCACATTGCGCGGCGCGGCGATTCAGCGTAAAGCCCGGCTGCCCGCTAGAAGATCTCCGGTACGAACGTCTGATCTTCCATCGGCGGGCGCACATAAGCCACGTTGTCCTGACGCGGGGGCAGAGTTATTGGCTCCGGCGTCAGGTCCTGGTACGGGATCACGCTCAGCAGGTGGCTGATGCAGTTCAGCCGCGCGCGGCGCTTGTCGTCGGCATTGACCACCCACCATGGCGACCACTTCGTGTCGGTGTGGGCGAACATCTCGTCCTTGGCGCGAGAAAACTCGACCCATCGCGCGCGTGATTCCAGGTCCATCGGGCTGAGCTTCCAGCGCTTGGTCGGGTCGTCCAGTCGCGCCTGGAAACGGTATTCCTGTTCGGCGTCGCTCACCGAGAACCAATACTTGAGCAGGATAGTGCCCGACCGGATCAGCATCTGCTCGAACATGGGGCACGATCGCATAAACTCGGCGTACTCGTCGTCCGTGCAGAACCCCATCACCCGTTCGACCCCGGCGCGGTTATACCAACTGCGGTCGAACAGGACCATCTCGCCAGCGGCGGGGAGGTGGGCCACGTAGCGCTGGAAATACCACTGAGTTTTCTCACGCTCAGTGGGCACGCCCAGCGCCACCACCCGCACAACGCGCGGGTTGAGCGGTTCCGTGATGCGCTTGATCACGCCGCCCTTTCCGGCGGCGTCGCGCCCTTCAAAGAGCACAACGACTTTAAGGCCCTTAAACCGGATCCATTCCTGAAGTTTGACCAGCTCGATATGAAGGCGGCGCAGCTCTGCTTCGTACGCGGACTTGGAGAGGGACTTTTTTTCGGCAGTCTTTCCCTCGTCGGGCAAAGACTTGACCTCGGCTTTGGACGGCTTGCCATTCTTGCTCATGGCCTGCTCCTGTAGCTGTTCACGGGCAATCCTTCGGAGGCGGACGATGGGCGTGCGGTGGGATGCCAAGGGCTTTAACTTCTATTATTACACTGATTTCGGGTTTCCAGGCCGGAGAGCGGCTTTGCTCCGGTTCCCGTGGGGCAGGTCACAGGCCCACGCGGGCGGCATTCCCGGCCAAGGATGCCGCCCGCGTGATGTACCCGGATGTGGGGCGTACCGGTGGGATCAGCGGGGGAGTCGCTGCGCGGGGCGCGGCGAGGCAGGAGTGAGGCCGAGAATATGGCGCTTCACGTTTTGCACGATCCACTTACGATGCAGGACGAGGTGAACGACGACGAGGATCAGGGTGAGCATTGCGCTGCCGTGATGCAGACGGTGCATCTGGATGGCCTGGTCGTTCCACAGCAGGGGCGAAATCGCCAGCCCGCTGAAAAAGGCGAGGAACGCCGAAAGCGCCAGGAGCAGGTTCAGCCTGAAGTTGCGGCGCACGACGCCTTGCAGGCTGCGAGGGCCGCGCCGGATGGTGGACTTGATCCAGGCCCAGTGCAGGACCAGATGTATAGCGACAAGCAACAAGGCTGCAAAGCCGATCCACTGGTGGACATCCACGCCGGTCGCGTCCTGGGCTTGCAGCAGGACGAACAGGACAAAGAGGGCAGCATCTGCCCAGAAGTTCACTTTTAGCTTGCTCATTACGGTCACAATCTCCTGTGTGCCAGTCTGTTCCATATATCACAATGGCAGGGGAGATTATGAAAACGATGAGATGTGTTTAAGAATGTTCTTATTTTGCGGGGAAATGGACGGTGAAGACGCTGCCTTGCCCGATTTCGCTGGCGACCGTGATCGTGCCGCCGTGGAGATGCGCGATTTCCTGCGCGATCGCCTGCCCTAACCCCGCGCCGCCCTTATCCGCGCCCTGGGCGGCCCGGCGCGCCCGGTCGGTTTCGACGCGGTAGAAGCGCTCGAACAGGTGCGGGATCTGGTCCGGTGAGATGCCCGGCCCCGTATCTCCAATAGCGACCTCGATCCCGCCCGCGCTGCGTCCCGCGCGGACGGTGATCGTGCCGCCGTGCGGGGTGTACTTGATCGCGTTATCGAGCAGATTCAGGAACAGCCGGATCAGCAGATCCATGCTGCCCTGCACGCTGAGGTCAGGCTCAACGTGGCTGCTGAGAGTCAGGCGCCGGGCTTCGGCCAGCGGAAGAAGCTGATCCTCCAGCACGGCGAGCAGGTCGTTGAGGACGACGGCCTCCGTATCGCGGCGCTGCCTGTCGTAGTCGAGCCGCGCCATGAACAGCAGGTCGCTGCTCAGCCGGATCAGCCGGTCAACCTGCTGTTCGAGGTTTTGCAGCGTTTCGACGTATTCGCCGGGCTTGCGCGGCTGGCTCAACGTCACATCGATGTGACCTTTAAGCGCCGTGAGCGGGGTGCGCAGCTCGTGCGCGGCATCGCCCGTGAAACGCCGCTCGCGCTCGAAGCCCGCTTGCAGGCGCGCGAGCATACCATCGAAGGTCTTTGCCAGCCGCCCCACTTCGTCGTTTGGCCCTTCGTAATTCAGACGCTGGTGGAGGTCGGTGGCATCGATGGACCGCGCGGTCTGCGTCACCTGATCGATCGGGCGCAGCGCGCGCGACGCAAAGAATACGCCGCCCAGCGCCGCCAAGAGGAAGCCCGCCGGGGCAAGCAGACACAGGTGTCCCCGGACGAGGGCGAGGACCTGATCGGGGTCGTACCGCTGGGCAATTTGCAGCCAGCCGATCACCGTGTCGTCGGCGGCAAGAATGGGGTGGTTATAAACGCGCCACGTGTTGTGCTCGTCCCTCCACGGATCGCCGCGCGAGCGGACGGTGAAATAACGCTGCTCGTTGGGCGGCGGAGGCAGTGGGCTGCGCTCGATGCCGAACTGCGCCAGGATGGTGCTTTGATCGGGCGCGAGCAGAACCACAGAAAATTCATCCGCCACGTCGTCCAGCGCGTCGATGTCGTTGAACGCCAGCCCGCTCTCGCCCTGGACGACGTTGGCCGCCGTCCGGTTGGCGACCAGCCGGAGCGCCGTATCCGCCTGGTGACGCAGCCCGACTTCGACGTGATTTTCGAACACCGCCGAAAAGGCCAGCAGCAGCAGCGTAAACGAAAGCAGATACCAGAGCGCGAGCCGGATGCGGATGGGAACGCGCCTGCGCCAGAACCGCACGAGTTTACGCATGGTCCCCGTGCTCGGAAATACAGTAGCCCACGCCGCGTATCGTGTGAATCAGGGGCGCGTCTCCCGCCCGGTCGATTTTGCGCCGTAAATAGCCGATGTAGACATCTACAACGTTCGACTCGTTATAAAAATCGAAGTTCCAGACGTGCTCGCCAATCTGGGTACGGGTCAGAACCTGATTCGGATGCCGCATCAGGTATTCGAGCACGGCATATTCACGGGGACTCAACTCGATCGGGCGGGTCTGGCGGCGGACCTGATGCACGACGGTGTCCATTTCGAGATCGCCTACGATCAGGGTGGTGCCGGTTTGCAGCGGCGGGCGGCGCAGCAGCGCCCGGATGCGGGCCAGCAGCTCGGGGAACGCGAACGGTTTCACGAGGTAATCGTCCGCGCCCGCATCCAGCCCGCTTACCCGGTCATCTACGGTGTCGCGCGCCGTCAGCATGAGGGTCGGGACTTTCAGCCCCTGCCGCCGCGTCTCCCGCAGGACTTCCAGCCCGTCGAGGTAGGGCAGCATGATGTCCAGCACGAGCACGTCGTACTCGGCGGCCAGCGCATAGGCCAGCCCTTCCTGCCCGTCCGAGGCGACATCGACCGCATAGCCCGCCTCGCTCAAGCCCTGCCGTATGAAATTGGCGATGCTGCTCTCGTCTTCAACTACCAGGATACGCATGATGGTGTGCCTTGAGGATGTGCCCTTGCATATTCACTTTTAGTGTAGGGCAGAATTTTAAGAAAAGGGTGAAATTCCGCTTTTTGGGGAGGATCTGCGCAGCGCTGACAGTCGACAGCGGAGCGGCAGGCTGCACGGCGGTGGTTTGCGAAAAAGTGCCGCGGGTGGATCTGCGCAGATGCCGGACTAACCGATCGGTTTTTGCCCGCTTGACTTCTTGCATTTATGTGTGCTATTGTGATGTTACCGGTTGCGCAACCGCTAAAGTAGCTTATTTGGCTTAAGGATCATTCTTACCTGCCTGCACGCCACACCCTGTTCATCGAGCCACCACAACCCTTAGCCCACTGCGGTTGATAGAGAGTCGAGCTTACGGATAACCCCATGTCCCGATTTCCCAAACGCGCCACGATGGCCGATGTCGCCCAACATGCCGGGGTTACCAAAACCACGGTATCGCGGGTGCTGAACAACAAAGGCGAGATCAGCCCTGAGACACGCGAAAAGGTGTTCAAGGCAGTCGAGCATCTCGGTTACCGGCGCAGCCGGATCGCGCGCAGCCTCGCTACCGACCAGACCTTTCTGCTGGGGTTGATCGTGCCCAGCATTTCCTACGAGTTTTTCACCGACATCGCGCGCGGCGCGGAAAACGCCGCGTGGGAAAACGACTACAAGATCCTGCTGTGCACGACCGAAGGCGACTGGGACCGGGAAGAGGGCATGTTCCTGTTTCTGGAGGATATCCAGGCCGACGGCATCGTGGTCTGCTCCCCCCGCCTGCCCGAAGACAGACTCGTGCCGCTGGTCGAGCAGTTCGAAAACGTGGTGATCGTCAACGGCCAGGGTATCGCGTGGCACGAGCTGGCCGGGGCCATCGAAACGAACGACGCGGGGGGGATCAAACTGGCGGTCGATCACTTAATTGCCAGCGGACGCCGCCACCTGACGTACCTGGGCGGACCGCCGGACGCGCGCGTGAGCACCGAACGCTACTACGGGTTCATGAACGCGCTACAGGCGGCAGGGTATACCCCGAATCCCGCGTGGCATACCGCGTGCCACCCGGCGACCGTGCACGAGGGCTACGAGTCCGTCAAGAGATTGCAGCCGGTGCTGTCGGAGATCGACGGCATCGTGTGCTTCAACGATCTGGTTGCCGCGGGGGCCATGCGGGCCTGCCACGAACTGGGCGTTCGCGTGCCCGACGACATCGCCATCACGGGCTGCGACGACATCCAGTTTGCCACGCTGGTCCAGCCCAGCCTGACGACGCTGCAAACGCCAAAAGAAGAGATCGGCACGCTGGCGGTCAATATGCTGCTGGAACGCATCGGCGGCCAGCGTAAACACGACAACGTGATCATCGACCAGCATCTGATTATTCGGGAGAGTGCCCCTTAGGTTGGCGCACTTTCTACCTGGCTGTTCACCAATGGAGATAAGGAGGCGTGTCCGGTAGGACTTGAAGCTACACACACTCTCGTATATTCCATTCGCATTTAACTTTTTATGAGGAGCAGCGAAAATGAATAAGTGGTTTAACCGGCGCACTGCGAATGCGCTCGTGGCGCTGATCGCCGTCCTGGCCCTGAGCGGGGGCTTCATCTCCAACCAGGCATCGGCCCAGGACGAGGTTACGCTCACCATGTCGGCGTGGGACGTCGCCACGACGCCCTACTGGCAGGCCGTGATCGACGCGTATGAGGCGGAACACCCGAACGTGACGATCGAACTCATCGACGTGCCGTCCGCCGATTACCAGGACACGATGAACATCCGCCTGTCGGGCGGCGATGATACGGACATCATCACCGTGAAGGACATCCCCGGCTATTCGGCCATGCTGACGCGCGGCCAGATCGTCCCGCTGAACGACTACATCGACGCTGATGGCGTTGATTTGAGCGCTTACAGCGGCGCCGCCGACGAACTGACGTACGAAGGCTCGATCTACGCGCTGCCGTTCCGCAGCGATATCTGGATTCTGTACTACAACAAGGACGTCTTCGACGCGGCTGGCCTCGACTATCCCACGAACGACATGACCTGGGACGAGTTCGATGCCCTGGCCCGCCAACTGACGAGCGGCAGCGGCGCGGACAAGATCTACGGCGCGCACTTCCACGTATGGCGCTCGGCGGTTCAGTTGGGAACCGTTCAGGATGGCCTGAACACGATCATCTCCGATGACTACAGCTTCATGGCCCCGATGTACAACATGGTCACCTCGATGCAGAAAGACGGCATCATCATGGACTACGGCGAACTGCGCGCCGGAAACATCCACTACTCTGGCGTGTTCGAAAACGGCCAGATTGCGATGCTGCCCATGGGGTCCTGGTTCATCGGGACGCTGGTCGCCGCGCAGGCTGACGGCGTGTTCGACTTCAACTGGGGCGTCGCTTCATATCCGCATCCTGAGGGCGTCGAGGCGGGCACGACTGCCGGTACGCTGACGTCGCTGGCGATCAACGAGCAGTCGGACAACAAGGACGCCGCCTGGGACTTCATCAAGTTCTACACGGGTGAAGAGGGCGCCAAGGTCCTGGCCGGTACGGGGAACCTGCCCGCGGTTCGCACCCCCGAAATTCTGGAAATCTTCGCGTCGAAGGACGGCGTGCCCGCCGAAGCGATCGACGCCCTGCAGACCACGACCGTTCGCCTTGAACTGCCTATGCACCCGCAGGTGGGCGAAGTCGAGCAGATCTTGAACGAAGAACACGAGTTGATCATGACCAACTCACTCTCCGTTGAAGAGGGCCTCGCGGAGACGACGAGCCGCATCAGCGAGGTGCTGCAGTAGGTCGCACGCCCGGTTGACGGTAATCCCCTGGGATGCCCTCGCGCGCGGGGGCATCCCGCTACAAACCTGTTTATCACCTTTCCGACTCATGCTAAAACGAGAGCATTCGGGTTCGCTCGAACCGCTGGCACCGGCAGCGGCCTTCAGGATGGTCAGAAAAAGGGAAGTCTTTTTATCATGGGACTCATGAAACTAGGCGTCAAGGCAGCCCATCCCAACACTCCCAGCAGAAGGCGAAAAGAGCTTAGCAAAAACTTAGTTGCTTACTCCTTTATCCTTCCTAACCTGCTCGGTTTTGCGATTTTTACGCTGGTCCCCATGGTGTTCTCGCTCGGACTGGCCCTGATGAATTGGGACGGGGCCAACCAGGTGAGCTGGGTGGGCCTTCAGAACTTCAAAGATTTGCTGCACGACAGCACGTTTAAGATTTCCCTGGAAAACACGCTGTGGTACGTGGGCGGGACCGTGCCGCTGACGATGATCTGCTCGTTGGGGCTGGCCGTGCTGCTGAACCAGCCCATACGCGGCAGGAACCTGTTCCGCACGATCTACTTCTTCCCCTACGTCGCGTCGCTGGTCGCGGTGGCCGTGGTGTGGAACATGCTGTTTTTTCCCTCCGCTGGCCCCGTGAACGAGTTCCTCCGCGCGCTAGGCGTGGCGAACCCGCCCCGCTGGTCCGCGTCGGTGGACTGGGCGATGCCCACGGTCATCATGGCGAGCATCTGGCGCAACATGGGCTACTACATGATCATTTATCTGGCCGCGCTGCAAGGCATCCCGCCGATTCTGTACGAAGCGGCGGCGATCGACGGCGCGAACGCGTGGCAGAAGTTCCGCTACGTCACCGTGCCCATGCTGACCCCGGCCACATTTTTCATCAGCATCATGCTGACGATCACGTCGTTCAAGGTGTTCGACCTGATCCTGGTGATGACCAACGGCGGGCCGGGACGCGCGACCAACGTGCTGGTGATGCACACCTATAACACGGCCTTCCGGCAGTTCAAATTTGGCTACTCCAGCGCCATTGCGATGGTGCTGTTTGCCCTGGTGATGATCATTACGATCGTGCAGTTCTACATGGAAAAACGATGGGTCGAGTACTCACAGGTATAAGATGGGGCTGCTATGACTAGTCGAACACTGCGCACAACCCCGGCTCAGATCGTCACGCCTTCCGCGCGATCCGCATGGCTGCGCCGCGCGCTTCGGTCCACGCTGACCTATGCGCTGTTGATCGCGCTGGCGGTGATCATGCTGCTGCCGTTCATCTGGATGTTTTCCGCGTCGCTGAAGCTGGACAAAGACGTCTTCCGGTTCCCGATCGAGTGGATTCCTCAGAACCCGCAGTGGAGCAATTACCGGACGATCTGGACGCGGATACCCTTTTTGACGTTCTTTTATAATTCATTGAAGCTGACCGCGATTATTACGTTTTTGCAGGTGGCGACCAGCAGCTTCGCGGCGTATGCGTTCGCCAAACTGGAGTTCAAGGGCAAGAACTTTCTGTTCCTGGCCTATATCGCCAGCATCGCCGTGCCCTGGCAGGTTTACATGATCCCGCAGTTTATCCTGATCCGGGAACTCGGTTTGGTGGATAATCACATGTCGTTGATTTTGCTGCAGGCGTTCACCGCGTTTGGCGTGTTCCTGCTGCGCCAGTTTTTCGTCAGCGTGCCGAACGAGCTGTTGGACGCGGCGCGGATCGACGGCCTGAGCGAGTACGGGATCTACTTCCGCATTATGCTGCCGCTGTCGAAGCCCGCGCTGGCGACGCTGACGATTTTTTCCGCCGTGTTCGTCTGGAACGACTTCATGGGGCCGCTGATCTACCTGCATTCGGACTCGTTGAAGACGATTCAGTTGGGGCTGCGGATGTTCATCCAGCAGTATTCCGCCGATTACTCGCTGATCATGGCGGCGTCGCTGGTATCTGTGATTCCGGTGGCGATCCTCTTCCTGGCGTTCCAGCGCTACTTCGTCGAGGGGATCGGGACCACAGGGATCAAAGGCTGATACACATTCGGGATAGAGGCCGATCTGACTCTGTTACCTTGCATGGTTATCTTGCATGTTGCTCAAAGGACGCTGTACGATGCTCTACCCCCAATCAAATGCTTGCCGCCAGATGGCGGATTTATCCGGGTTTTGGGAGTTCCGGTTTGATCCCGACGAAGTAGGCACGGGACAGGGCTGGGGCGGGGGTTTCGATCCGGCGGAAGTCATCGCCGTGCCCGCCAGTTGGAACGACCAGTTCGCGGAGTGGCGCGACTATACCGGCGTGGCGTGGTACCAAACGACGTTCGATCTGCCCTGGGGCTGGCGCGGGCAGCGGATCTTCGTGCGGTTCAACGCGGTGAGCTATCTGGCCGAGGTGTGGTTGAACGGCGAGCGCCTGGGCGAGCACGAGGGCGGGCATCTGCCGTTCGGGTTCGACATCACGGAGCGCGTCAAGGACGCGGGCAACGTGCTGGTCGTGCGGGTCGATGGCAAGCTCGCGCCGGATCGCGTGCCGCCGGGAGAGTTGAAGGGGCGGGCCGGGGCCGCGTTCCCGACGGTGAACTATCCAGACACCACCTACGACTTTTTCCCCTTCCGCGGGATCGAGCGCCCGGTGCTGATCTACACCGAGCCGCAGGCCGCGATCGCGGATGTGACGGTGGTGACGGAGATCGACGGCACGAGCGGCGTGGTGCGCGTGCAGATCGCGTGCGATGTGGACGCGGCGCTGACGGCCCGCGCCACGCTCCACGGGCACGGGTTCAGCGGCAGCGCGGAGGAGGCGGTCGAGGGCGGCGCGGCGGCGCTGACAGTGACCGTGCCGGACGCGGCGCTGTGGTCGCCGGACGCGCCCAGTCTCTACGATCTACGCGTCGAGCTGCGGCGCGATGGGGCGGTGGTGGACTGCTATGCGCTGCCGGTCGGCATCCGCACGATTGCGGTCGAAGGCGACCGGCTGCTGCTCAACGGGGAGCCGGTGAAGCTGCTGGGGTTCGGGCGGCACGAGGACTTCCCGGTGGTGGGCAAAGGGCTGCTGCCCGCGCTGATCGTCAAGGATTACGCGCTGATGGACTGGATGGGCGCGAACTCGTTCCG
This sequence comes from Aggregatilinea sp., assembly GCF_036822615.1. Lineage (NCBI taxonomy): Bacteria > Bacillati > Chloroflexota > Anaerolineae > Aggregatilineales > Aggregatilineaceae > Aggregatilinea > Aggregatilinea sp. Next base: position 25,004 of record NZ_DAISHJ010000050.1, read on the forward strand.
CACGTCGCACTATCCCTATTCCGAGCAAATGCTGGACATGGCGGATCGCCTGGGCTTCATGGTGATCGACGAAACGCCCGCCGTGGGGCTGTTTTTCTTCCCGGAAGGGCTGGAAAAGCGCGACCGCCTGTGCCAGCAGATGATCCGCGAGATGATCGACCGCGACAAGAACCATCCGAGCGTGATCATGTGGTCGGTCGCCAACGAGCCGCATACCGCGACGCTGGAAGCGCGCGAAGCCTACAACCGCGATTTCACCGTGATCGAACATGCCAGCCGCCCCGAAGCGGTGGCGTCGTTCAAGGCGATGGCGGATCTGGCCCACGAACTGGATCCCACGCGCCCGGTGACGCTGATCAGCCACGAGGGGGCGCTCGAAGAAGCGTTCGCGTTCGTGGACGTGGTGGGGCTGAACCGCTACTTCGGATGGTACACGCAATCCGGGCAGATCGACCTGGGGCTGGACTATCTCGACCGCGAGATCGAGCTGATTCACACGTTGTACCCCAAGCCGCTGATCCTGTCCGAGTTCGGCACGGACACGATTCCCGGCCACCACGCACAGCCGCCGGAAATGTTCAGCGAAGAATATCAGGCGGAGTTCCTCACGAAGCAGATCAAGCTGACCGAGACCAAGCCGTTTGTGATCGGCCAGCATATCTGGAACCTGTGCGACTTCAAGACGGGGCAGGCCGTGCACCGTATGGGCGGGTACAACTACAAGGGCATCTTTACGCGCGACCGGCGGCCCAAACTGGCGGCGCACCGGGTCCGCGCGCTGTGGCGAGGCGAGGATGGATCGTGAGCTACGCGGACACCCTCGCCCAAGTGTTTGACGCCATCCGGCGCACGATTCCCCGGATGGGCACGGATCGCCCTGCCATCGGGCGCGGCGATGGGACTTACGAACGCTGCCACGACAGTCACTGGGTGGACGGCTTCTGGATCGGCCAGCTGTGGCTGGCCTACGCCGCCACCGGGGACGGCGTGTTTCTGGACGCGGCCCGTGCGCAGCGTCCGTATTTCATCGCGCGGCTGGACCGGCCTGAGTCGCACGATCACGACCTGGGCTTCCTGTACTCGCTGTCGCTGGTCGCGGACTATAAGCTGACCGGGGACGAGACGGCGTGCCGGGGTGGACTGCGGGCGGCGGACGGGCTGGCCGCGCGCTATAACCCGCACGGGGGCTTCATCCAGGCGTGGAACTCGCAGGGCGAGCACGACCGCAACCGGGGCCGGATGATCATCGACTGCATGGAAAACCTGGGGCTGCTGTTCTGGGCGAGCGAGCAGGCCGGGGATCTGCGCTACCGGGACGTCGCGGTGGCGCACGCGATCACCACGCTGGACACGATCGTGCGGCCCGACGACTCGACCTATCACTCGTTCGTGTTCGATCCTGACACGGGCGAGCGGCTGTGCGGCGAGACGGTGCAGGGCTTCGCGGACGAGTCGTGCTGGAGCCGGGGGCATTCGTGGGGCATTCACGGCTTCGCGCTGGCGCACCAGTATACGGGGGAGGTGCGGTTCCGCGAGGCGGCGGTGCGGCTGGCGGCGTACGCGCTGGCGCACCTGCCGGGCGACGGCGTGCCGTACTGGGACTACCGTTTGCCGGACGACGCGCCGCACTACCGCGACAGCTCGGCGGCGGCGATCATGGCGGCGGGACTGTTCCTGCTGGCGGATCAGGTGACGGACGAGGCGCAGGCCGCGCGCTACCGTGACGCGGCACGGGGCATGCTGGACGCACTGATCGCGGACTATACGCTGCTCGATCAGCCTGGGGCCGAAGGGCTGCTGGCGCACGGCGCAAGCCACGTCAGCCGGGGGTACGAGGACAATATGCTGCCCTACGGCGATTATTTCTTTGTCGAAGCGCTGCTGCGCGCGTTAGGGCGCACGGCGTTTTTCTGGTAGGCCAAGGAGCCGGTATGTTAAGCCGATACGATCCGATCGGGGTGGAGCTGATCCTGCGCGACGAGACGGCTCCGCCGCCGTTTCCGCCTGCCGCCGATCGCGCTGCGTGGAATGCGCTGAAAGACGAGCTTGGCCCGGCACAGGTGCGCGCGCTGATCGAGGCGGGCGAGCGGGCGGCGCGGGCCCCGATTCCGGCGCTGCCGGCGACGCTGTTCCTCGAATTCTTCCGCAGCGGCGACCGCCTGGAATACGAAACGCCCTGGTTCGAGCGGCGGAATATCCTGGCGGATCTCGCCCTGGCGGAGTGCCTGGAATATGAGGGGCGCTTCCTCGACCCGCTGCTAAACGTCGGGTGGGCGATCTGCGAGGAAAGCGGGTGGGAGTTCCCGGCGCATCACGACGATCTGCCGGACGTGGAGTATCCGGTGGTGGGGCTGTTCGCGGCGCTGACCGGGACGCATCTGGCGGAACTGGTGCTGCTGCTCGGCCCGGAACTGCATCCGCTGCTCGAAAAACGCATCCGCCACGAAGTCGATGTGCGCATCCTGACGCCGTTCCTGACGCGGCACGATCACTGGTGGCTGCATCCCACGCCGGGACATACGACGTGCAACTGGACGGCGGTGTGCTCCGGCAACATCATTGCCACGGCGCTGTACCTGGAACGCGATCCGGCGCGGCTGGCGGAGATCATCGCGCGCGGGGCGCGGTCGCTGGACGACTACCTGGCGACGTTCGACGCGGACGGCGGCAGCACCGAGGGGCCGAGCTATTGGGGCTTCGGCTTCGGAAATTACGTGTTGGCCGGACACCTGCTTTACCAGCGGACGAACGGGCGGATCGATTTCTTCGCGGACGAGCTGATTCGCAAGGTGTCGGTGTTCCCGCTGCGCACGCTGCTGGCGGCGAACCGTTTTGCGAATTTCTCCGACTGCGAGCCGGATATCACGTTGCCCGCGCCGCTGCTGGCCTTCCTGGCGCGGCACTACCAGAACGACGACCTGATGCGGCTGGCGAACGCGCAGCAGGCGGTGGGATCGCACCCGAATCACAGCCCGCTGCTGTGGAAGCTGCGCGGCCTGTTCTGGCGGCCCGATCCGGCGGTCGCGCCGCCGGTGGTCCCGGCTGTGCACGACTGGTATCCCGAAATGCAGTGGATGATCGCGCGGGTTGATCCCACCGATCCCGACGCGCTGGTGGTGGCGGTGAAGGGCGGCCACAACGACGAGATGCACAACCAGAACGACGTGGGCAACGTGATCGTGATGCACGATCAGACGGCGCTGGTGGTGGACATCGGGCGCGGGCGGTATACGCGGCAGTATTTTTCCGCCGGGCGCTACGACGTGTTCGTGAATACCTCGCTGGCGCATTCCGTGCCCGTGGTGAACGGGTGCGCGCAGCCGCCCGGCCAGCAGTACGCCGCGCGCACGCTCGATCATCAGGCGGGGGACGAGGCGGACCGGCTGAGTCTGGACCTGATGGCGGCGTATCCGCCGGAAGCGGATCTGGCCGCGCTGACACGCACGGTCACGCTGCACCGCGACGGCGCGCGCGGGTGGGTGGAACTGGTGGATGACGTCGCGTTCGAGTCCGCGCCGGGGGCGTTCGAGTCGGTCCTGACCAGCTTTGGCCGTGCGACGATCGGACCGGACGAGGTGTGCATCGAGCAGGACGGCGCGGCGCTGCACGTGCAGTACGATCCGGCGGTGGTGACGGCGCGGGCGGAGGTGGTGAAGGACGTCGATCTCGCCACCGGGCCGCGCGACGTCACGCGCGTGATCTTCGCGCTGGCGGAACCGGCGCAAACGGCGCAGGTGCGGCTGCGGATGACGGTGTAGGGGGACGGCTGCTGGCGTTGTTGTGGATTTTAGCGAAGCGTGACGGGGCTTCCGTTTTCGGAGGCCCCGTCGTTGATTCTGCCGCGCTATTCTGGGATGCGTTCGCCGTGGATGAGCGACCAATGCGTGTGGAGCAAGGCCCATTGGCCGCTGGCGCGAGTGAAAACCTCGGTGCAGTTCCACGGGACCCGGCTCAATACGGAGCCGTCGGGATTCAGGCGGGTGGAAAAGAAACGGTAGAACAATACCGCCATGTCGCCGCACACCCGGACGTGCGGATCGACGAAGTCCATCACATCGTAAAAAATCTTACCTTCACGTTGAGCATATTCGGCGCGAAGCGCCTCGCGGCCATTGATCCGCTGGGGCGTCCCGGTGTCGAAATAGGTTACTTCCGGCGCGCTGATCTCGATGAAGCCCCAGGGATCGCCCTTGCGCCAGCGTTCCATTGCGCCCGCTTCGAGCGCCATCAGCTCGCCCAACACGCCCTCATAGCTCACATCGCCGCACAGGACTGGAACCGGCACGTCAACTTGCGGCGGGCGCTGGTGGCGGACGAAGGACCAGTGCGTGTGCACGATCCACCACTGGCCGTTCTGGCAAAAGTACACCTCGCTCGCATTCCATAGGGTCTGCTGGTCGCTGTTGAGTTCCGGCCTGGAGCGGTAGTTGTAGCTCAAGACTGCCGCATCCCCGACGACTTCGAGCCGGGGATCGATGAATTCTGAACTTTCGTAGCGAATCTTCCCTTCAAGCTGCTTCAGATACGCCGTGTAGGGGTCCAGGCCGACGATGGGCGCCGCCAGACCGGGATCGACGTAGATCACGTCGTCGGCGCTGATTTCGGCCCATCGCATGGGATCGCCTTTGCGCCAGCGCTCCATCGCCTCGTGTTCCAGCAAAAAAATCGGGTCCTGCATCTGGTCTCCTCCTCAGTGATACCAGCACAGATGAGCTAAGTGGATATTGTAACCCGCGCCGAACGTATGTTCAAAATGGACGTGTGGGCGCGCGCTCGTGCTGGCGAATGATTCCCGGCAAGGGGAAAGCTGCCGGAGGGGAAAACTGTGGGGAGGGGCTTTGTTTTTAACAGTGGGCGTGTTGTCCCGATACGGACGACACGCCCACTGTGTCAGGTCATGGAGAGAGGCTGCGGCTAGCCTTGCAGCGCGGCTTTGACACGCTCCGGCGTGTAGGGCAGTTGGCGCATCCAGACGCCGGTCGCGTCGTGGATGGCGCTGGCAATGGCGGGCGCTACGCCGTCGATTGCGATTTCAGAGACCGACTTGGCACCGAAGGGGCCGCTCGGTTCGTGGGTCTGGACAAAGATGACGTCGGTGACGGGCATGTCCAGCGCGCGCGGCACGTGGTAGTTCATCAGATCCGCATTGAGGGGCTGGCCCTCGGCGTCGAACAGCATTTCTTCCGTCAGCGCAAAGCCGAGCGCCTGGGACATGCCGCCTTCGACCTGTCCCGCCGCGGTGGTGGGGTTGATGACGCGGCCACAATCGACGACCATCAGCAGGCGTTCTACTTCGATGTGCCCGGTTTCGGTGTCCAGCACGATTTCAGCGAACTGGGCAGCGGTCGGCGGCGGGCTGAGCGGGCTGGTGTGGGACGCCGTCGCTATGATCTGGTGCTGGTCGCGCTGGTGCAGACTGCTGAGTCCGATTTCGCCCAGCGTGACGAACCGCCCATCGGGGCCGGTCACCCTCCCATCTTTGAGTTCGAGATCGGAGGGGTCGCAGACGTTCAGGATGAGCGCGGCGTGCTCCAGGAGCATCGCTTTGATTTGCAGCGCGGCCTTGCGCACGGCCCCGCCGCTGATGTAGGTCGTGCTGCTGGCATAGGCGCCCTTGTCGAAGGGGGTGAAGTCGGTATCGGAGGAATAGACGATGATGTCGTCCAGCGGAATGTCCAGCACCTCGGCGGCCATCTGGGCCAGGACGGTATCCGAACCGGTGCCCAGATCGGTCGCGCCGATCAGCAAGTTGAACGAACCATCGTCGTTCATTTTCAGCGTGGCGGAGGCCATGTCCAGCCCGGCGATGCCGCTGCCGTGCATTACGACCGCCATGCCGATGCCGTGACGATAGCGGCCCTGCTGCCCCTGGTGATCCTGGCGCTTGGCCTCGAACCCGGTGGCTTCCATGCCGATGCGCACGCACTGTTCCAGCCCGCTGGTCAGCAAGGTCTGTTCCGTGCCCTCGCGTCCTTCGCCCAGCGCTTTGGACAGGTGCATGCTCTCACCGACCTTGAGCCAGTTCTTCCGCTTGAAATCGACCACGTTCAGCCCAAGCTGGGTGGCGATTTCCTCCATCATGACTTCGATGCCGTACTCGCACTGCATCGCGCCGTAACCACGGAACGCCCCGGCGGGCGGCGTGTTGGTATACACCACGTCGCTGATGAACCGCGTGTTCGGCGCATTGTAGAGCGTCAGGCCCTTGAAGCCGCCCACCATGTTCACGGTCAGGGCGTGCGCGCCGTAAGCGCCGGTGTCGCCGATCAGGTACAGGCTGGCCGCCGTGACCTGTTCGTCTTTGATGCCGATCTTGTAGCGGATGATGTTCGCGTGGCGGCTGCGGGAGCTGTTGAACTCCTGGGTGCGGGTGTACTCCATGCGTACCGGACGCCCGGTCGCCAGGGTGAGATGCGCGCACAGGTCTTCCAGGATCATTTCCTGCTTGTTGCCGAACCCGCCGCCGATGCGCGGCTTGATGACGCGAATCCGCTTGATGGGCAGGTCGATCAGCGGGGCGACCATACGGCGGATGTGGAACGGAACCTGCGTGCTGGTGCGGATCACCAACCGCTCGTTTTCGTCGAAGTACGTGATGCAGGCGTGCGGCTCCAGGTGGACATGCTGCTGTTTGGGCGTGCGGTATTCGCCCTCAAAAACGTGATCGGCCAGCGCGAAGGCCTGATCGACGTCGCCGACTTCCGCCGCGATGTGATGCACGATGTTGTGCTGCGCGTCGTAGATGCCTTCCGTGTCCGGCTCGTCGTGGACGATGGGCGCGCCGTCTTGCATGGCGCACTCGGGGTCTATGATGGCGGGCAAAAGCTCGTAGTCCACTTCGATCAGGTCCAGCGCCTGCCGGGCGATTTCGGGCGTTTCCGCCGCGACAATCGCCACGCGATCCCCGACGTGGCGGACCTTGTCGTCCAGGCTGACCTGATCGTAGGGCAGCGGCTGCGGATAGCTCTGCCCACCGGACGCGTACTTGACGCGCGGAATGTCGTGATGGGTCAGCACGGCATGGACGCCGGGCAAGGCGCGCGCGCGGCTGGCATCAATGTTACGAATGCGGGCGTGCGCGTGCGGGCTGGTCAGCAGCGCGCCGTAGAGCATGCCGTGCAGGTGGAGATCGTCGGTAAAAACGGGACGGCCCATCGCCAGTTTTCGGGCATCGACCTTGACTTCAGATTTGCCGACAATGCGCGTTGGCGCCATGCCCTTGGGCGTCACCACCAGCGGGGGCAGGGGGTGCTTGTCGCCGTTCCGGCGGTAGAACGCTTCCGGCAGGGCAACCGGCTCGTCCTGGTCGGGCAGCGGCTGCTCAAGGTGGGTGTACGGCGCGAGCGTCTCCCCGCGCAGCATGGCGGCGGCGCGATGCACCGCGTCCACGCCGCGCACATAGCCGGTGCAGCGGCAGAGCACGCCGTTCAATGCCTTGCGGATGTCGTCGTCGGTGGGGTCCGGGTTGCGGTCCAGAAGGGCTTTGGCCGTCAGGATGAGCGCGGGCGTACAGAACCCGCACTGGATCGCGCCCGTTTCCACGAATGCTTCCTGAAGCGGGTGCAGGGTGCTGCCTTCGTTCAGACCTTCGATCGTCGTGATTTCAGCGCCGTCCAGATCGACGGCCTTCATTTTGCAACTGTGGATGGGTCTGCCGTTCACCAGGACCGTGCAGACGCCGCAGGTGCCGTCATCGCAGCCCGTTTTGACGCTGAAGTAAGACGCGCGACGCAGCGCAGCCAGCAGGGTTTCCCCCGGTTCGACGGCTAGCGTCTGGCACACCTTGTTGATGGTTAGTGTAATTTCGACCTTAGAAGGTTCCATAATGATGCTGTTCTCCAATTGTTCAATAATGTGCAGAGGTTCAAGGTCCTACGTCTTTTTAAAGGGCGCCAGCCACGATCAATGACCGGGGGCACGTTCAACGAAACAATGGTTGGCGCGTGACTGGCGGAAAGTAATTTTAGGGGAAGCGCCCGCCGTCACGGACCAACATCGTACTCCAACAAAACGAAATATTCCTCACATATGTGTTGAACAAATTTCGTTGGCGCGCTCGTCAGTGCGAGCGGGGGCGGCAGTGGGGGCATTGTTCATACATCCAGCATAATTCCCTTCGTCGAACTCCACAAAGGCGAAAAATACTGTTCTGCGCAGTCATTTGACCAGCGCGCTCCCGGCAGGGGGGGCCTCTGGTCCCTTTCCGCAGCACTTATGGCGCGCGGGGACCCTAGAGTGTGTTATGCACTTCTGGCCCCCCATCCCCTGGCTCCTTCCCCCACGCAAGCGGAGGGAAGGGGAAGCCACCCCACGCAACCCTGTTGCG
>NZ_DAISHJ010000051.1:0-32513 GCF_036822615.1 Aggregatilinea sp.
ACGAGTGGGAGATCGGCACGGCGGGCGCAACGACGCTCGTCATGCAGACCGTGCTGCTGCCGCTCGCGCTGGTGTCGGGTACATCGACGATCCAGATTCACGGCGGCACGCACGTGCCCAACAGCCCGCCCGCGCACTACCTGCGCGACGTGTACATCCCGCTGCTGCTCGAAATGGGCATCGAGGCGGCAATGTTCATCGGCGCGTACGGCTGGGTGCCCGAAGGTGATGGTACACTCACGGCCCAGGTGGAGGGTGGGGCGAAGCTTCACGGGCGCGATCTACGCGAGCGCGGCGATCTGGAGCGCGTGTTTGGTACGGCGCTTGCCAGCAATCTGCCGTCGCACATCCCGCAGCGTATGGCGAATCGCGCCATCAACCTGTTGGGCAGTGTGGACTCGTTTGACGCGCCGCTGGACATCCGGCCCCGGCGCGAGAGCGGCCTGAGCACCGGCGCCGGGATCTTTCTGACGGTGGAATACAGCAACGGTCGCGGCGGATTTGGCGTCCTGGGCCGCAAAGGCATGCCGTCCGAAGTCGTCGCGGGCGACGCGGTGACGGCGCTGCTGAGCTTCCACGACAGCGGCGCGGCGATTGACGCGCATCTGGCCGATCAGCTCGTGATCCCGCTGGCGCTGGCCGAAGGCCCAAGTGCGTTCACCACGCCGGCCATCACCGAACACCTGCGCACCAACATCGACACGGTACGCCACTTTGTCGATCGTGAGATTCGCGTCGATGAGGCGCGCTATTTTGTCACCTTTGCCTGACGGGTGACCTGCACGTGATTTTGCACACAAGGAAGGAGCACGCGCGGCGCGGTCGGATCGTTTCCGGCGGCGCGGCGAGCGGTCATGTTTGAGATCGTCTTCTTAGGAACGTCGGCCAGCGCGCCCTCGGTGCACCGGGGGCTGTCGGCGCAGGTCGTCATGGTCAAGGATCACCGCTATCTCGTGGACTGTGGCGAAGGCACGCAGCGCCAGATCCTCAAGAGCGGCATTGGCTTCAAGCGCCTCAACCGCATCCTGCTCACGCACGGCCACCTCGATCACATCCTGGGGCTGGCCGGGCTGATGTCCACCTTCATGCGCTGGGAAAGTATCGAGTCGCTGGAAATTTGGGGCGGCAGAGCCACGCTCGACCGCGTGCAGGAGCTGCTGTTCGGCGTGGTGCTGCGCGGCGCGAAGCCGCCCATGCCGCTGCACCTGATCGACGTGAAGCCCGGCGTGCTGATGGAAGACGCCGATTATTCGGTGTCGGCGTTTCCGGTCAAACATCGCGGGCGCGACAATTACGGCTACGTGTTTCAGGAAAAGTCGCGCCGTCCCTTCCTGGTCGAAAAAGCCGAGGCGCTCGGCGTCCCTGCCGGGCCGGAGCGCGCGCGGCTGGTGCGCGGCGAGGCGGTCCACCTCTCCGATGGGCGTGTGATCGAGCCGGACGCGGTGCTGGGGCCCGATCTGCCCGGCGCGCGGCTGGTGATCACCGGTGACGTGGCGACCTTCGACGGCCTGGAACCGATCGTGCAGGGCGCGCACGCGCTCGTGACCGAAGCGACGTACACCGACGAAGACGCCGAAATGGCCGACGCTTTCGGCCACATGACCGCCGGACGCGCGGCGCGGTTCGCGGCGGATATGGGCGTCGGCACGCTGCTGCTGACGCACGTCTCGCGCCGCTACCGTGAGCGTGACGTGCTGGACGACGCGCGGCGCTTCTTCCCGAACTCGTTCGTCGTGCGTGACTTCGACCGTTTTGCCATCGCCAAAGATCGCCCCGTCTCCCGCGTCGAGCGCAGCGACGGGGAAGGGTAACATCCCGCGAGGGAATTCAGCCCTGCCTCGATAAGCGGGCGGTTTACGGGCGACTGTGGCAGTACCGGACCAGATTTTTGTAGGGGCGGGTTTTGAACCCGCCCGTTTTTTGTCCCGAACCGGCTTTCGCGTGTGGGCCGTTCGGCATCACAATCCGGCTCTCGTAGGGGCGATGCGAGCATCGCCCGGCTTTTCTCCGGGGGTTCCCATTCTCTTCGGTAATCCAGGGCAGGATGCCGCATGGATGTAGTACAACGGCGATATTGCCGGAAGCCATTTAACGCGGCTACCCTTAGTATGAACGAAATCGTACGATCTGATGCTGTTCCCCTGCGCCCGCGAGGTGCGCGGCCATCCTAGACGTTCTGTCACTGCGAGCGGCGGCAAAACCGCTCGCGTCCAACCCCCTGATCCGGCGGCTCAGTCGCCAGCCAGCCCGGTTGACGCTCAAGCGGACGGTGCTGCTGGCCGCTGTGCTGGGCCTGTTCGGCGCGATCTTCGCCGCCGTTGCGCTGCGACCGTCGGCGTCCTCATCCATCATCGGCGGGTTCGGGTTCTTCCTGTTCACGTGGGGGCTGTTCCTTTCACTCGCCACCCCGTTAATGACCACCGTCGCCGCGACGCACATGACCGCCCGCCTGCTGCACTCCGAAGACTTTGAGCTGGTGTACGTCACGACGCTGTCCAATCACCAACTGGTCGGCGGGCAGGTGGTAGCCGTGCTGCACCGGATGCGCGCCTACCTGATCGTCCAGGCAAGCCTGCTGCCGCTGCTGGCGGTGGGCAGTTATTGGATGCTGGTGTCGTTTAATACCACGGTGGCGACCGCAGGCACAGCCCCGCCGCGCCCGACGGTTCCCGCCGCGTCCACGACGCCCGCATATGACGTGCTGCTGTCGTTGCTGCTGGTCGTGGCGGCGCTGGTGATGTTATGGAATATGAACTTGCTGGCCGTGACGACAGGCGTGCGCGTCGTGCTGATGCGTGACTCGCCGCTCTTGTCGGGAACCAGCGCCGTGATGTGGATCCTTGGCCTGACCGTTTTCTTTTGCGCGGTCCCGGTTCTGCTGCTTCAGAGCGGCGAGCCGTTCGAGGGGTACACGCCGCTTCAGAGCGCCGCGATTGTGATCGCCAGCGTGGTGCTGGCGCCCATTCCCGTTCTGATGGCGCTGCTCGATGCGCGCCGGACGGCCCGGCGTTGGGTGCGCTAACCCCATCTCGCGCTGCTCTTCGTCCGCCCACGGGATCGAACAGGGCGAAGCGAAGAATATCCCTTCCGATCCCGGCCCCGTTTTGCCTTCGTTCCCGATGTAACAGTTGTCCATGATTTCCGGCGGGAAGCCGCATAGAAGTAGTACAACAGCGATATTGCCCGCTGCCCTTCAATGCGGCTACTCTTAATATGAACGCGGAATCGTGCGACCTGATGCTGTTTCACTGCGCCCGCGAGGTGCGCGGCTATCCTACACGTTCTGTCACTGCGAGAGGCGGCCAGCCCGCTCGCATCCAACCCCCTGATCCGGCGGCTCAGCCGCCAGCGGACCCGCTTCACAGTGAGTCGCGTGCTGCTGTTCGCGGCGGTGCTGAGCGCGCTCGGCGCGGCGCTGGCGCTGATCGACCTGCGGCCTTCCTCCCCCTCCGCCACCAGCGCGCTGACCTCCATATTTTTCCTGGCGGGCTGGTTCCTGACGCTCTCCACGCCGCTGCTGACGGCGATGGTCGCCTCGAACCTGACCACACGCATGGTGCGCTCGCAGGACTTCGATCTGGTCTATGTGACGTCGCTCTCGAACCGGTCGGTTGTGAGCGGGCAGGTCTTCAGCGTGCTCTACCGGCTCCGTGTTTACCTTATGGTGCAGGCGAGCCTGATCCCGCTTCTGGCCCTGGGCAGCTTTTCGGCGCTGATGTCGGTCAAAGTGGCCGTGGTGGGCCTGGGGGCGGCTCCGGCGCGGATCACGGTGTATGGCAGGCCGGGCGCGCCGTGGGAGGAAATCCTGATCCCCGCGCTGCTGGTGGTGGCCGTGCTGGTGATGCTGTGGAACATGAATCTGCTGGCCGTGACCACGGGCGTTCGCGTCGTGCTGCTGCGCGAAGCGCCGCTGTGGTCGGGACCCAGCGCCATGATGTTTATCCTGGGCCTGACCATCTTCTTTTGCACTGTCCCCGTCTTTCTGCTGGGGATCGTCGAGCCATTTAACGGCTACACGACGCTTCAGGTGTTCATGGCGCTGATCGGCGACGTGGTGTTGGCGTTTTTGCCCGCGCTGATGGCCCTGTCGGACGCGCGCTGGACGGCGCAGCGCTGGGCGCGATAACCCCCGTTGCGGCTTTCGTGCCGCTTTTCCTTCTCCAACCGGATCGAAAAGAGCCGGGGTGAGGGCTGTCCCCCACGCTCCCGGCTCTCTTTGCGTCTGCTAACCGCGCCCGGCGGATCGCCGCCTCTACGCCTTCTGTTCCTCGTAGAAGTACTCCGGCACGTCGAGCGGCTTGGCCTCGCGCGCATCCATGATCATGCGCCAGTTGACGCCCACCCCGTACAGTGACGGCGGGCGCGGGTAGTTCCAGATTTCTTGCAGCGGATTGTCGAAGCTGTACACGCGCACCGCTACGTCGCCGGGATCGAGCGCCACCCGTTCTTCGGCGGGATCGGGCATTCCGCCCGCCCAGCGGAAGATGAACTCGTCCGGTCGGATCGGCTCGGTCAGATAGTCGTTCTGGATCGGCCAGTCCGGGATGTTGATGCAGCCGTGCGTCACGCGCCGGATCAGCGTGTACTGGCGCACGGTTTCGCTCCACAGGTGCCACGGCGCGCCGTGAATGGCGAAGCCGCTCTCGTCCAGGTAGTCGCTGCCGTGCAGGAAGCACGTGAACGGCACGCCGGGATAGTTCGGCATATCGCGCGCCAGGTACAGGCGGTGAATGAACGAGATCTGGCGCGGCGTGCCGTTGAAGTTGAGGATCACCGGCGTGCGCATGATCGGCGTGCCGCCCTCGAACAGCGTCAGGTTGCGCTGGATCACGTCGAGGATGATGAACTTATCCGTGCCTGCCGCCGCCCCGCTGACGTAGCCGATGGGCGTGGTGCGCAGCGTCCGGTCCACGATCTGCACGTCTTCCATGCGGATGTATACCGGCCACGTAAACGCCTCGTCCCATTCGTCGTCCTGCACGACTTCGGCCCACTCGTCGTCGATCACGTTCAGCCGCACCATCGCGCCGTACATCAGGTACGTCGTGCCGAAGATCGACGTGGACCGCACCGGGTTATCGATCGTGGGCGCGTTTTTGTCCGGCTGCGAATAGAGCGTGACTCCCGTGCGGCGCACGAAGCCGTAATTGTACGTGCCCGGCTGCACCGGCTCGGACGGGGTGGTGAGCACGCGGAAGTCGTTCGGGTGCAGATACTGGTCGTACATGCGGATCGCTTCCGCCACGACCGCCAACGCCGCCGCGACCGAGTCGTCCGATTCGCGCGCCGACATGAACGAGATCAGGTACGCGCCGCCGTCCTGCATCGGCCACACGCCCGCGTCGTTGCGCACGTTCGTGCCGATGTCGATTGGGCGCAGCGTGCCGTCCTTGCTGTAGTGATCGCCGTAGGTGATCGCTTTTTCGAGCGAGGACAGGTAGTCCAGCGCGGGGATGCCCAGCAGCGCGCGGCTGGCCTGGATCGAGGCGCGGAAGTGCGGATCGCTCTCCCAGCGCGGGTTGGCTTCTGCCATCGCCAGCACGCGGAATATCGTGGCGATTTCGGCGGCGGTCGAGAAGTTCAGCCCGATGTTCGACATGTTGGTCGGGTCCCACCGCGTCGGGTTATACCGGTCGTCGGTGTACCCGTTGGTGGGCATGTACGGGAACTCGTTGAAGGTCCAGCTGTACAGCCCGTGCGACCAGCCGAGCAGCTCGGGATCGGTGGCGAAGTCGTTGAACGCGACGATCGGGTTCTGCACGCCCAGCCGCTGTGCAACGTCGTACAGCACCGTGCCGGTGCGCGCGTTGTTGCTGAAGACCGCCATGCTGTACATGGCCGATCCCTGTTCGGCGTCCCATTCGTCTTCGGGCGTGTTCAGGAAGTAATACAGCACCACTGCCGCTTTGAACGAGCTGGCGACGGGATAGAGCCGGGCCTGACGGATCTCGATACGGAAATCCTCAGTGTATTCCGGCGAAACGTACGAAAACGACAGACCCATTTCCTCGCCGTCGAACGCGTCGTTGAGGACGCGGCGCATCTCGCGCACGACGCCCGGCTCGTCACGTCGGGGCAGGCCGGAAAACGGCCCTGGCAGACCGACCGCCAGCGCCGCGCCGGTAGCGCCCAGCAGCTTGAGGGTTGCGCGCCGGGTGATGCCGGAGGAGTGGGGTAGGAGCAAATCAGAAGCAGTTGTGCGGTGAAAATCCGGCCCAGGATACCCGGCAGAAAGCGGATGATCCTCCGCCGAATTTGGCCGATAGCGACGTCGCATAAGCCCCCTTGCTTTCACGGATAAAATGATGCAGCGGTCGTAATAGGGCAGCATCCGGCGGCGGTTTGATCGTGACCGCCGCTGCTGCCCACACTATTTTACGTGATTGTACCTGGAATCTTACGCGCGAATCTGAAAGGCTCGCAACTGGCGGCATGTACAGGTTTATTGACAATTGAGGGCGCGTCAGGCAAGCGCCGGTTAATCGCCGCCATCGTCCTGTTCGGGCGGGGAATGCGTGAACTCGCCGTTGATCAAAAAGATGTGCTCGCGGTCCGGCCAGCGCGACAGGATCTGGTCGAGATACGCGGCGTCGGGGTCGCGGGCCAGCACGATGTCGTTGCCCAGGAACGGATCGGTCACCGCCATGAACGCGCCCACGTCGCGCCAGTGATGTTCGCC
Source organism: Aggregatilinea sp. (assembly GCF_036822615.1). NCBI lineage: Bacteria > Bacillati > Chloroflexota > Anaerolineae > Aggregatilineales > Aggregatilineaceae > Aggregatilinea > Aggregatilinea sp. The sequence continues at coordinate 6,680 of NZ_DAISHJ010000051.1, forward strand.
CCACACCAGTAGCAGCGCCGGTTTATCCGGCTGCTCGCGCAGCGCGTTGAAGTCATCGATCTGCTCCTGGTTGATGCGCCCGTACCCGTCCAGCGGCTTGAGGCGCGCGGGCGTATAGATCGCCACGGCGTACGCCATGACGCCCGCCAGCGCGGCATACAGCAGCCATCCCGGCGTGAAGCCGGACGGCGACGGCCCGCCCACGCGCTTGTAACCCTGCGCGATCAGCGCCGCCAGCGCCGTTACCCCGTACGCGCTGACCAGCGTGACCGCCGTGAGCGCCTCGGAATAGTAGCGCGCGGTGTACAGCCGCCCCCCGATCCAGTACGCCAGATACGCTGCGACGAGCGTCACCGGCACGGCGGCGAACAGCCACGTCCACTTGCGCGGCATGCCCATGAGCAGGCCGAGCGGCAGCAGCAGCCAGCTGTAGCCGTGTCCGGTTTCGGCGCATTGGTTCGTATCGAGATTGACCTTGTCCGGTGCGGGTTCCGCCCAGCCGAACAGGTCGTGCGCCGCGCACGAGAGATCCTGCTTGGCGTGCTTCCAGCCCAGCTCGACCGTATGCCCGCCCTCGACGCGCCCATGCCCCTCGCCAAAACCGATCCGGTCGTATTTCCAGATGTACCAGTACAAGTTGGTATCCGGCTCGTTTTTCAGGAAGCGCACCAAAAACGCCGGGAACGATTCGTCCGTCTTGGCCGCGACCGTCCAGTTGAACGCGGGCCACAGCATGCTGATCGCCACGACCAGCACACCCAGCACCATCAGCGGCTTGAGCGTCAGCCATCCGCGCTCGGGCGAGTGCTTGAGCGCGTCCCACAGCACGCGACCCACGCTGTATACCACGAACGGCGCGACGATGCCCACCGCCGACAATGGCCGCGTGATCACCACCATGCCCAGCGACACGCCCGCCGTAACGGCCCAGGTCAGCGGATGTTTGCCGTTTTCCAGCCGCCACATCGCCCAAAAGAACAGCGTCACGAAGAACAGCGCGGCGGTGTGTCCCATCAGCGTGCCGCTGAGCAGCAGCGCGCCGGGACTTGCCGCCGTCAGCAGCGCGGCGACCGCGCCCGTTTCGGGATTGAACACGTCGCGTCCCAGGCGGTACACCACGGCGACGGTCAGCATCGCCAGCCACGCGGTGATGATCCACGGCTGTTCGAACAGCACGCCGATCGCCAGCACCAGCGGCCAGCCAGGCGTGTACTTGCCCACGCGGTGGTCGTTCAGGTTCACCAGGAATGGCTGCCAGTAGGCGCGCACCGGTTTGTAGACCGGGGCATAGACGTCACCGTGGGCGAAGACGCGCGCTTGATACAGGTAGGCAAACTCGTCTTCGAGATGGGGGAGGCGGTCGAAGGTGCTTCGGCTTACGATGGCGCTTCCGGCGAAGGCCAGCCAGATAAAAATGAGGGCGATCCATGCGCTGCGTTTCATACGCGCGATTATAGCGGTGATCGCGCCATTTGTGGCAAGTGTTTTGTCGCTTTTGCCGGGCAATTTCTCCGCTGCTTGTGTTTCGTCCGTTTTCCCGCATCCTGCGTGGCCGTGTCTTTCGCGCTTGCGAATCGCTGAGGGCGAAGTGAAGCTCCGCCAGGGGTGAGGTTTACCTGATCCCTCCCTAAAGCCGGATTTCCTCGATAGCTCACTTAACCGCTGCCTTGTTGCCTCTGCCCTTCGCTTCAACGAACAACTTTCAACTTCCAACTAACAACTGTTTTTCCCTCCGCAGGGCAAGCGTGGGGTGCAAATTCACCGTCATAGGGTAGACTGGTCAGCAGGAGCCGCAGATGCGGGGCCGGACAAGCTGACCCTGGTATTACGCCATCGTTTACGGTATGATTGCGGCTTAAAACTGACACAGATCGTCAAGGAAGGCCCTGGACATGAAGGTTATTCTCAAGGAAAACGTCTACAAGCACGGTGTCGCTGGCGATGTCGTGACCGTAGCTGATGGTTTTGCCCGCAATTACCTGATCCCGCGTGGTCTGGCCGTGCGTGCCAACGCGGGCGCGCTGCGCGACAACCAGCACCTGCTCGCTCAGGCCGGTCAGCGCCGTGCCGAGCTGCGCAGCCGGGAATCGGAAGCTGCCGCGCAGATCGATGGCGTCGAGCTGGTGTTCGGCGTCAAGGCCGGTAAGAACGGCAAGCTGTACGGCTCGATCACTACGATGGACATCGCTCAGGCCCTGATGGAAAAGACCGGCGTGGACATCAACCGCCGCCGTATCAGCGAGCGCCCGCTGCGCGAGCTGGGCGCGCACGAAGTGCCGGTCCGCATGAGCGGCGACCTGTCCCCCATGCTCAAGGTTGTCATCTTGCGCGATGAAGACGTCGAAGCGTACCTGGCAGGTGACTCGGTGGAGTCGATCGAGAGCCAGGACGAAGCTGAGCAGATTCCTGAAGCCGAACCGGTCGCTGAAGAAGAAGTCAGCGCCTCGGAGACGGCAGACGCGCTTCCGGCAGCGGAAGACGAGGAAACTGCGAGCTAGGGCCGTTTCTAACGGCACACTAGATGCCAGCATTCGATCAGGGGACCGGCGACCTCATCGCTTTCATCGTGCGCCGCATGGCATGTGACCATTGTGGCGAGTCGTATCACGACCACGACGTGAAGGTGACACAGGACGACGGCATACAGCGGACTTTGACGGCAACCTGCCCGGTGTGTGGGCAGGCGCAGCAGATCACCGCGTATGATCAGCCCCCTTACTACCAGTTACACCCGGCGGTTCGGGTGAATGTCACCCCAATCACCGAGGCTGAGGTAGCCGCATGGCGGCGGTTCCTCACGTCGTTTCACGGCGATATGTGGGACCTGCTGGCCGCGGTTACCGGTTGATCAGGCACATGGCCAAGGCGGGCATCGCCGGTTGTCGAGGTAAACGCGGCGACAGGTGATGCTCGTTTTTGTACATCCTCCGGCTGCGCTGCCGGACTTCCCGGAGAGCGAAATCGCGTGACGGATTGGCAGGGCCTGGGACAGCGCATGCGCGAGGCGCGTGAAGCGCGCGAGATGTCGCTCGATCAAGCGGAGCGGGCGACGCGTATCCGCGCACGCTTCCTGGACGGCATCGAGCACGGCGACTTCAGCGGCATGACGAACGTCCAGCTTCAGGGCTTTTTGCGCAACTACGCGCGGTTCCTGGGCCTGGACCTGGACCTGCTGCTGGCCGAGTTCGACGCGCAGCCCGATCACAGCCTGCCCTGGCGCAAGCCGCGCACCACCACGCCTTCTCGATCGTTTCCGGGCCGGTCTGCCCCCGTGCCGCTGCCCTATTCGTCCCGTTCCGCCGCAACCGCCGAAACCGAAGAAGAACGCCCACGTCCGCGCCGCCGCAGCATGCTCAGCCGTCTGGTGGTCGTGCTGATCGCCGGGGTGATCATCGTGGTGGGCATTTTTGGCGTAACGCGCCTGCTTGACGATACTTCGACCGGATCGGACGGGGTGTCGGGCGAATCGATCACGCCCCCGGCGGATGCCGATCTCGAAACGCAGCCCGCCCCATCCATTGACGCGACGGAAGACGCTTTCGCCGTCGTGCCGCCCACCGAAAACGCCGGAGAAGGCCCCACCGGGGAAAGCCCCGACGCCACGCAACCGGTCGATGCGACCGAGGAGCCGGTGGTCACGCTGTCGGAGCTGTCGGGCGATACGGTGGTCGTTTCGGTGCAGGTGATGGAACGCACCTGGATGCGCATCACGGTCGATGGCGAGGTGGCCCGCGAGGGCGTCGCGCGACCGGGCGAAGTCTGGCAGTTCGAGGGCAGCCAGACGGTTGCCGTGCGCGCCAGCAACGCCGCGGCCCTGCAGTTGACCGTCAACAATCAGCCCCAGGGTGTTCTGGGCGAGCGCGGCCACCTGTTCGAGCAGACCTTCACGCTGGAGGGGGCCGCCGCGCCGACGCCTGTGCCGCCAACCCCGACGGAATCCCTGCAAACCAATAATTCCGGAGGGCTTGCCGCCTCGGGAGGATTGGATCAGGGGGCGGCTGATGCCGGTGAGCCTTCCGCAGCGTCGCCCGAACCGGCGACGTTGTTTTTTACCGCGACCTCGCTGCTGACGCCGACGCCCGCGCCCGTGACGCCGTCCGTCACGCCGACTGTGACCGCGACGCTGCCGCTGCTGCCCGGTCCCGGCGCGGAGAGCGGCGACGAGGCGCTTTCCCCGACGCCGACCGTCGAGATCGCCGCGACCGAACCGGTAGAAGCAACTGAACCGCCCACGGAGCCGCCTGCGATCACGGAAGCGCCGACCGAGCCTGCCACTGCGCTCGCTACTGAACTCGTTACTGAAGCGGCTACTGAAGCTGTCACCGAAGAAGCGGCGCCGACCGCGACGGAAGCCGTCACCGAAGAAGCAACACAGCCCGCGACGGAAACCGCCACCGCGACCCCGTCCGCGACGCTGCCGCCCGCCGAGAGCGCGACCTCGACCGGCACGCCGCAGCCGACCGATACGCCGACTGTGACGCCGACGCCCACCTTTACCGCGACGCCGACGACCACGCCGACCCGGACGCCCAGCGTGACGCCGTCCCTCACGCCGACGCGTACCCCCACGCTGACATATACGCCGTCTCCAACGCTGACGCGCACACCGACCGTGACGCCGTCCCCGACGCCGTTCCTACCGCCGCGCATCACGCGCACGCCATCCCCGCCGCCCAAATAGCCGGACCGCCCGTTATTGACGCCTCATCCGGTTTTCCCGCAGGGGTGAGCACACTCTACCCGTGTTTTGCGTGCCTGTGCCCAAAAACGGCGAAGGGGCAGTCCGTGAACTGCCCCTTCGGCATCGATTCTCTCTATACCCGCCGTTTTTGCCTGCTCTCAGGCGGCAAGATGTGTTTTTCTGGCTTCTGACTTTGCGAACGGCTAGCCGCTAATCGCTGGCTGCTGGTGATCGTTAGTGCGTCAGGTAGTCGCGCAGCTTTTGGGGCAGCGATTGGATGCGTTCCGGCTGAAGCTGGTACGTGATGGTGCGGTCGGAGTGCGTTTCTTCGGTGATCAGCTTCGCGTCGCGGAGCTGCGTCAGGTGGCGCGATACCGCCGAGGGCGACAGTTCCAGGTGCGCCGCGATCTTCTTGCCGTGCATGTGCCCCTCCGCGTTGGCGATCAGCCGCAGAATTTCCAGCCGGGTGCTGTCACCCAGCGCCTTGAGCACGACCAGCGCCTCTTCCTTATCGCGCTCGATCTCCGCCAGCCGCGCCTCGGTGCGCTCGCTGTCGAACAGCAGCGTGATGTTGCCGTAGCCGTAAAACATGTACACGGGCGCGGGGATCAGGTGCAGCGGAATGAACCGGATGCTCGTGATCGGCATATCTTCGGGGATAGGCGCGGGCAGCACCTTGCGGTTGCTCACCTGATCGAACAGGACCTGGCCGCCGCTGCGATTGAGCAGCGCCATTTTTTCGTTGAGGCTGTGCTGCCAGTAGGGGCGGAAGGTATCGATCTGGTCCTTGAAGAAGTCGTTCCAATACCACGACCACAGCCGCGTCAGCCGTTCCTGGAAGGCGGGCACGTCCTCCAGCGCGGATTCCATCGGCGTTTCGATGCACAGGCAGTGGCTGTAGTGCGGCGACGCCATCAGCAGCGGGTTGAGCACGTCGGGATCGAGGTTCGTGGACGCGATCTGTTCTTTGGTGATGATCCGCCCGACGAGATAAAAGACGAACGTAGCGGGGTCCATTGCGCGCACGTACTCGATGAATCCCTCAACATCCGCCTGATCCGGGTAGTCGATTGCCAGCTCGAAGAAAACCGATCCCTTGTGATAAGGTTCGTACAGCGCGCGCAGCTCGCTCCAAAATGCGGCGGGCAGGCGCGGCGTCATCGCGTCGACCCATTCGATGTGATAATTTGATTGGAGCAGCGTGCGGAGGCTGATGATCATTTCATAGACCGGGGAGGTCTCAAAGGTGATCAGCTCGGCCAGGGGATCAACGATTTCGATCATTTCGAGCGGCATGGAAGCACCCTTCAACGTGATATACGATTGTGTGATTGATCAATATGGTAACGGTGCAGGTGCGCTCTGTCAACGCTGGCGGACAAAAAGTGTAATCAATGTCATCAATTTTAGGCCAGATCATCAACCGGCGCGCAGGGTAGGTGCGCGCCGGGAGGCTAAGCAGCTTCGAGGTAGTCCTGCGCCAGCCGCGCGATCAGCGCGCGCAGGTCGGCGGCGCGGCGCGGCAGGGTGAACACGTCCCACGCGCCGTAACGCCGGGCGCTCAGTTCGTGCATCCACGATCGTGTGCCCTCGACCACCAGCACGGGCACACGCCCGTCGAGGTTGTGCAGGCGGGGCAGCAGCGTCATCTGCACCAGATCGTTTGGCTCCAGGCCTACCAGGACCAGATCGACGGAGTGATTGCCCATCACCGCCAGCGCCTCGTCGTGATCCTCGACCCGCATCACCGATACGTGCATGTCGAGCAGGCGGCTGGCGCTGTCTGCCACGAGGCTGGCCGGGCCGCCATCCCGGTCCACTACCAGAATCTGCTGCGTGCAGACCACCGCGGCGCAGGCGGAAAAGGAGCGAACGTTGTTAGCCGGATAGGGAGTAGTGGTGGTTTGTAGGTGTCGGTCCATCGTTCCCTCACTTGTACAATTGCATAATTGCGCAATCATGGTATAAGCATATCATGAATTTTGCCGCATGTCAATCAGTCTAAGGGCGGAGCGGGGCCGCTGCGCGCCACGATTTTTTGACCCCCCGCGCTTTTGGGCTACACTGCGAAGCTGTATGGTGTACCGGTGTTTACGGACTGGATGGATGGCGGATGAACGTTGATTTTTACGAGACCTGCGTGCGCTATTACGAGGCGGAAAACGCCGATTTCGTGGAAGATTTGATCCTGTATTCGACGCTCGCGGAAGAGACGGGCGATCCGATCCTGGACCTCGGCTGCGGCACGGGCCGCGTCATGCTGCATCTCGCGCAGGACGGCTACCGCACGGTGGGCCTGGACAACTCGCAGGCGATGCTCGACTGGGGACGGCGTAAGCTGAAGGCCAAGCCTGCGCTCGCGCCCCGCGCGCGCTTCGTGCACGGCGACGCGCTCAATCCCGCGCTGGACGAACGCTTTAAGCTGATCATCATCCCCTACAATACCCTCATGCACTTTTCCGAGCAGGACGATCAACTGGCCGTGCTGCGCCAGTGTTACCGCCTGCTGGACGACGAGGGACTGCTGGTGATCGATCTGCCTAACGCGGGCGAGATGTACGCCACGCAGGGCGATGGCACGCTCTCGCTGGAGCGCACGTTCAAGATGCCGGATACGGGTAATCTCGCCATGCAGTTTTCGGTGAGCGACATCGATCGCGCGGAGCAGATGCTGCACCTGACCTGGGTCTACGACGAAGTATCCGCCGATGGCGCGCTGCGCCGCACGGTGTCACCGCTGGCGCTGCGCCTCGTGTTCCCCGGCGAAATGGACCTGATGCTGGCCGGGGCCGGGTTGGAGTGCATCGAGATCTTCGGGGACTACATGCGCGGCCCGTTCGAGGACGGCTGCCCGCGTATGATCGTCGTCGCCCAACGCGCGGAGCAGGGTGCATGAGCGCCCGGCAGCGCGCAGCGCTGGTTCTGGCCGTCGTCCTGGTGGCGGCGCTGGCCGCCTGCGACATGCAGCAGTCATCACCGACTGCCACGCCGCGCCCGACTGCCAGCGGCCCGATCCTCGCCGCCAGCCCGACCGTCGATCCGCTGCTGCCTTCGGGCGATGGCAACATGGGCGAGTCGGTCGGCGCGAGCAATCCCACCCTGGCGGGCATCCCGGCGGAAGGGCAGCTGCTCGAAGATCCGCCCACCTTCACGCCGCAGCCCACGTCCGCCTTCCTGCCGCTGATGATCAGCGCCAGCGATGGCCTCGTGCTGCAAGCGACCTTTTATAACAGCCCGGCCCGCCCCGCGCCGGTCGTGATCATGCTGCATCAGGTCGGCGGCAGCCGCGCCGACTGGGAGCCGCTGGCGCAGCGCCTTCAGGCGGCGGGTTATGCTGTGCTGACGGTCGATCTGCGCGGGTACGGCGCGACGGGCGGGCAGGTGGAATGGTCCCTCGCGCAGAGTGATGTCGCGGCGGCGGTGAGTCTCGTGCAGGACATGGGCGACGTCGATACCTCGCACCTCGTGATGGTCGGCGCGAGCATCGGCGCGAATCTGGCCCTGAACGCCTGCGCGGATACGTCCGGCTGTGTTGGCGCGATCATGCTCAGCCCCGGCCTGGACTATCGCGGTATCACCACATCCGACGCGATGGTGCGGCTCGGCGTGCGCCCCACGCTGATCGTCGCCAGCGAGGGCGATAACAACAACCCCGCCGACAGCCTGACGCTCGACGGCATGGCTCAGGGCGATCACCAGTTGGTCGTGCTGTCCGACGCCGGGCACGGCACGGCGATGTTCGCCGCCGATCCGTCCCTGCTCGACCAGATCGTGCAGTGGATCGGCGCGCGGGTTCCCGTCCCCTGACGTGGAGCCCGCCCGGCGAAGGCGGTACACTTGATCTATCGCGCTGGCCGGATCAGCGCGTTCGCCTGCATGGAACGGATAGGATCACATGACTCGCCGTCTTGAATGGGTGTTTGGCGTCTCTCTGATCGCGCTGGCAGTTGTGGTGTTGGGATTGTTGGCAAGCCCGGCCCGCGCCGATACCGGCCCCAAGCCGTCGCTGGAGTTCGAGTTCCACTTCGACGGCGATCCGGTCCCCATCGTGGACGGCCAGCTTTTGATCTGCGACAGCGACGACTGCGCGCGCAGTCACCCGTTGGAGGAGCTTGGTCCGCAGCAGTTCACTTGCAACACGACGCGCTGTTGGTCCGACGCCTATGGTTACGGCGCGCGGCTTAAGCTGGTGGTCGAGTTCGAAGATCGTACGCGCCAGAGCAACGTCTTCCGCAAGGAGGCGTTCAACGCGCGTTATTCGGTTCAGGTCCGCGCCGCCACGTTGGAAGTCACCGAGATCGAGCAGCGGTTCAACGAGGACTTCGTGCCCGCGCTGGCCGTCACCCTGATCGTGGAGACGATCACGGCGGGCCTGATCACGCTGACGCTGCGCCCGCGCCGCTACTACCTGTTCCTGATTCCCCTGGCGAGTATGGCAACGCTGCCGATCGCGTGGTTCGTGTTCCCGGCGATCGGCCTGTACGACTTCCTGACCGTGATCCTGGCCGAAGTGTTCATCGTGTGGTTCGAGGCCGTCGCGCTGCGGCTGGCCCTGCGCCGCCGCATCACGCCGGAGTTGGCCCTGGCCTACAGCCTCGTGATCAATCTGGCGAGCTTCGTCGTTGGCCTGTTCGTGATCTAGCGCGCGGGAGTCTATATGTCCATCGACGCTGCCTTCACCCGGCTGCCCACCCTCACGACCGTGCGGCTGATCCTGCGCCCGGTCACGCTGGCGGACGTGGACGCGTTATACGCGATCAAGTCCGATCCGCGTGTGACGGTGCCGTATGGGGTCGAGCCGCACGCCACGCCCGACCGGACGCGCACCTGGGTCGAAGACCTGCTGCGCTACCAGACGCAGCGCGATGCCCTGTTCTGGACCCTGACCCTCAAGGGCGACGACCGCGCGATCGGCGGCTATACGCTGTGGAACTTCAGCGAGGATTTCCGCTGCGCCGAGCTGGGGTACGAGCTTCACCCCGATTTCTGGCGGCAGGGCCTATCGAGCGAGGCCATCACCGCGATTCTGGACTACAGCTTTGACGCCCTGGATCTGCACCGCATCGAGGCGTGCCCTTCGGGGCGCAACACGGCGTCCAGTAACATCCTGTTCAAGCTCGGCTTTACCCACGAAGGCACCCTGCGCGAACGGTTCTCGTTCCGGGGCGACTTCTACGACCAGTTGTACTTCGGCCTGCTCAAAACCGAGTGGCTTGCGCGGAAGTGAGCGAAAATGGGCGGGTTCCTAACCCATATGCATTAAGTTAAGTCCATTTCAGGGGAAAATAGATTGTCATGCTTTTCGTAGGGGCGATGCTTGCATCGCCCGTCAAGAGAAAGAACAGGTAGATCTCGCTCTCCCCTGCGGAACACAGCGCGTCTCACCCCTCCCGACAAACGAAAACGGGGCGACCTCATGCCGAGATCGCCCCGTTGTTTGTGTGCCCGAATGCGGTCGTTACGCCCGCAGCTGCGCGCCCAGGCGCTTTTCCGCCGCCTTGACGATCTTCGCGTGCGCGGCGGCCACTTCCTTGTCGGTCAGTGTGCGATCCGGCGCGCGATACGTCAGCGAGAACGCCAGGCTCTTTTTGCCCGCCGGGATCGGATCGCCCCGGTAGACGTCGAACAGCGTCGCCGCTTCGAGCAGCGCCCCGCCTGTGCTGAGGATCGCCGCGTGCACGTCGGCGGCGGGCAGATCCTCGTCCACGATCAGCGCGATGTCCTGGTACACGGCGGGCTGTGTTGGGACCGGGCGGATGTCGCGCAGCGTCGTGACGGTCGCCACCAGCGCCATCAGGTCGAGTTCCGCGCCGAGGATCGGGCGCTGCAAGTCCATGCCGAAGCCGTACGCCTCGCGCACCAGCGGGTGAATCTCGCCCAGCACACCCACGTACCGCCCGTTGATGTCCAGCGCGGCGGCGCGCCCGGGGTGGAAGCTGCTGTGCTCGGTGGGCGTGTACCTGACCGTGCCGCCCACGCGCATGTCGTCCAGCAGCGCCTCGACCACGCCCTTCAGGTCGAAGAAATCGACCACGCCCCGGTCGCCGTGATGCTGCCAGTTCGGTTCGTCGCGCGGGCCGAGCATCAGCAGGCCGATATGCACCGGCTCGTCGGGCAGCTTTTGCTCCTCGACCGGCAGATACACGCGGCCTACCTCGAACAGCCGCTGGCGGTCGGTGTGGCGCGCGTTGGCCGCTGCCACGTCCATCAGGCCCGACAGCAGCGTGTGGCGCATGACCGTTTTGTCCGACGAGATCGGGTTCGCCAGCGTGACGTACGGCACGTCCGGCCAGTACGAAGGCTGGCCCTGCGGCGTCAGCAGCGCCTCGCGCTCCGGCGTCGTCAGGCGATAGGTGACGATCTCGCGGAAGCCCGCTTTCGTCAGCGCGTCACGGACCTGTTCTTCGCGCACCAGCGGCAGATTCGCGCGCTGCGCGGGCAGCGCGTCCGCGATGATCGTGGTCGGCACGCGGTCGTAGCCGTAAATGCGCACGATTTCTTCAATCAGGTCGGCGCGCCCGGTCAGCCCGCTCCCGACATCCGTGCGGTGATCCGGCACGGTGACGCGCAGCATCTCGCCCTGTTCTTCCACCTCGAATTCGAGCGTGCGCAGAATCCGCACGATCTCTTCTTCGGGGATGGCGAAGCCCAACAGCCGGGTGACCTCGCTCACCGGCAGGTCGATCACCAGCGTTTCCGGCACCAGCGGATATTCGTCCACGATGCCCTGCGCGACGATGCCGCCGCTGGTGATGCGCATCAGTTCCAGGCAGCGCTTGAGGCCCAGGATCGCCATCGCGGGGTGCACGCCCCGGCTGAAGCGCATCCCGGCTTCGCTGCTCATCTTCTGGCTTTGCATCGTGCGCCGGATGTTGATGAAGTTCCAGTTCGCCGCTTCGAGCAGCACGTTCTGCGTGACGGGGCGGGTGGTCGAGGCTTTGCCGCGCGGCAGGCTCTCGGCCTCGTCGTCCTGCGCGACCTGTACGCCCGTCGCGTCGATCGGCGTGCCGTTGGGGCTGTTGATTTCGCTTTCCAGCCCGCCCATGACGCCCGCGATGCTCAGCGCGCCTGCCGTATCGGCCACGAGCATGTTGTAGTCATCCAGATCGTGTTTTTCGCCGTCGAGCGTGACCAGCGTCTCGCCCGGCTCCGGCAGCCGCGTGATGATGGTGGGCATCTCGCCGTTCGCGCGCTCGATCAGCGTGTCATAGTCGAAGGCGTGCAGCGGTTGGCCCAGTTCCAGCATGACGTAGTTCGTCGCGTCCACGATATTGTTGATCGGGCGCATCCCGGCCAGCTTCAGACGCCGCTGCATCCATTCCGGCGCAGGCTTGATCTCGATGTCGCGGATCAGCCCGACGGTGAAGCGTGGGTTGAGTTCCGGCTCGTGGATGTCGATGGCGATCTTGCCGTCGAGGCTCGGCCCGTTCATGACGACTTCCATCGAGGGGAAGCGCAGCGTCTGGCCGCTCAGCGCCGCGACCTCGCGCGCCACGCCGACGATGCTGTAGGCGCGGGCGATGTTCGGCAGAATGTCGATGTCGAGGATCGCGTCACCGAGCACGTCTTGCAGCGGCGTGCCGGGCGCGTACTGCCCGAACGAGGCGCGATCCAGCAGCATGATGCCTTCGTGGCTGTCCGAGATGCCCAGTTCTTTTTCGGACAGCACCATGCTGCGATTCGGCACGCCGCGCAGCGCGCGCTCCTTGAGGATCATGCGACTGCCGTCGGTCGCGTGCCCGTCGTACACTTCCGCGCCTTCGCGGGCGAAGCCCGTCAGCAGCGGCGGATCGAGCGGCCCCGCGCCCTTGTACTCGTACAGGTTCGGCGCGCCCGTGACACACTGTTCCAGTTCGTCCCCGCCGTAATCGACCATCGCCAGCACGAGCCGGTCGGCGTTGGGATGCGGCTTGACCTCGTGGATCGCGGCCAGCACGATCTTTTCGCGGTCCCAGACGAGGTGATCCGAGGGCGACTGCGTCGAGCCTTCCGGCGGCGCGCCCTGCGGAATGCCGAGATACGTGATGTGGCCCACCTCCAGCCCGGCGACGGTCAGGCGCTCGGCCAGCTCCTCGACGGACAGGGTGATATCCACATAGTCTTTCAGCCAGGAAATCGGAACTTTCATCGATCAGGTACTCCTGAGAGCGGTTAGCAATTGAGCGATTAGCGGTCGGCAGGTCACCAAAATCAAAAGTCTGGCTTCTGTTGACCGTGATGGGTTTTGCCTTGACTGATAACTACGAACTGACAACTAAAAACTGCCTTTAGACCGCCGTCACCAGCACCGCGTGATCGCCGTCCACAATCAGCGTGTGTTCGAACTGCGCCACGACCGCGCCGTCCGTGGTGCGCAGCGTCCAGCCGTCGCGCTCGGTATAAATCACGGCGCGCCCCGGGCTGAGGAACGGCTCGATGGTAAACACCATGCCATCGCGCATCAGCTCGTTGTCGTGGCGGTTGTAATAGCCCAGCACGGTCGGCTTTTCGTGAATGTGCCGCCCGACGCCGTGCCCGGTCAGCTGCCGCACGATGCGGTAACCGCCCGTCTTCGCCACGCCCTCGACCGCTTTGCCGATGCTGTTTAGCGGCGCGCCCGCCCGCACGGCTTTGATCGCCTCGTCGCGTGCGGACTTAGTGAAGCGGCACAGGCGCTCGTAATCCTTGTTCACCGGCGGCACGGGCATGCTGGCCGCGGTGTCGGCCCAGTAGCCTTCCAGCTCCGCCGATACGTCCACGTTGATGATGTCGCCCGCCTGGATTTTGCGATCCTTGCGCGGGATGCCGTGCGCGGCCTCGTCGTTGAGGCTGATGCAGGTGTGCCCCGGATAGTTGTAGGCCAGGATGGGCGCAGAGCGCGCGCCGTACTGCTTGAACAGCTTCGCGCCGATGTCATCGAGTTGTTTGGTGGTCATACCCGGCTCGACGCGCGCCAGCATCTCGTTAAGCACGGTCCCGCAAATTTCGCCAATGCGCATCAAGCCGCGCAGATCGTCGTCGTTGTCGATAGTCATCGTAACTCCTTTAGCGATGAGCTGGTTAGCTTTTAGCCGTTAGCTGAGGGCTAAAAACCGAGCTGTCGCGTTGTCTATACGTTCTCTTGTAGGGGCAATTCATGAATTGCCCCCTATACAGTAAGTTAAGCCTTCAGCGACACGATAGGCGACTCTGCTTTTCGTAGGGGCGGGGCTTGCCCCGCCCGTGGTCAGCAAAGCCGGGTAGGGCAAGCCCTACCCCTACGCACATCCAGCTAGGCGACTTGCGCCTGGCTGCCCCTACACTATCTGTCGTATCGTGCGGATTGTGGTTAGTAGGATGCCTTGGCTTTTCAGCTAAACGCCAACCGCTAACCGCTAATGGCTGCTTTTCTAGAACTGCTCCAGGAACCGTAGATCGTCCTGCCAGAAGTAGCGGATGTCCTTGATCCCGTGCTTGATCATGGTCATGCGCTCCGGCCCCATGCCGAACGCGAACCCGCTCCACTCGGTCGGGTCGTAGCCGCCGTTTTGCAGCACGACGGGGTGCACCATGCCGCACCCCGCGATCTCCAGCCAGCCCGTGTATTTGCACACCGGGCAGCCGTGCCCTTCGCACAGGATGCACTCCACGTCCACTTCCATGCTCGGCTCCGTGAACGGGAAATACGAGCCGCGGAAGCGCACGTGTTTGTCTTCCCCGAACATGTGCCTCGCGAACTCCGCGATGGTCCCCTTGAGGTCGCTCAGGCGGATGTTGCGCCCCACGGCCAGCCCTTCGACCTGGTTGAACTGCACTTCCGACCGGGCCGAGATCTGCTCGTAGCGGTAGCACATGCCGGGCAGGATCACGCGGATCGGCTGCGTGCCGCCGTGTCCCAGCTCGTGCATGGCGCGGATCTGGCCGGGGCTGGTGTGCGTGCGCAGCAGCACGCCCGGCGTCGTGGTGTGGAACGTGTCCCACATGTCGCGCGCGGGGTGGTGCGGCGGAATGTTCAGCAGGGTGAAGTTCGTCTCGTCGTCTTCCACGTCCGCGCTGCGGAACACCTGGAAGCCCATCTCCGCCCAGATCGCGCTGATCTCGCGCAGCGTCTGCGTAGTGGGGTGCAGCCCGCCCATCGCCACGGAACGGCCCGGCAGCGTGACGTCCAGCGCGCCTTCTTCCAGCGTGCGGGCCAGCTCGTGCTCCTGGATCGCCGTCTCGCGCGCGGTGAAGGCGTCCGTCAGCGCGTTTTTGATCTCGTTGGCGCGCTTGCCGAAGTCGGCGCGTTCTTCTTTGGGCATCTGACCGGTGCTGCGCAGCGCCACCGTGACCTCGCCCTTTTTGCCCAGGTAGCGGCGTTCCCAGTCGGCCAGCGTGTCCTTGTCGCGGATGCCGTCCAGTTCGGCGTGCGCGCGCTGGTAGGTTTGTTCGAGTTGTTCCAGCATGTGCGTCCTTCCGTTCGTCGATGCGTCCGGCGGTTCGAGCCGCCGATCCGTTCTACTTTCGCTCAATTTGGCTTTAAAACAAAAATCTCGTCGCCGATCCTCACCGGATCAGGGACGAGAAGGTTCTCCCGTGGTACCACCCTGCTTAGTCCGTGCGGATTTTCCCGCCGGACTCGCTCATTGACCTGCGTCGCACCTCAGCGCGAGACAGGCTGCCCGGTTAACGCGGGGCGGGCGGAGCGGACTACAGGCGCACCGTGGTGCGCGTTCACCCGTCGGCTCAGGAGCGAACTTCCGCGAGGTCCGGCTCGTCCGGGCTTTCAGTCAGCGACCCGGACTCCCTGGGAGTGGTGCTCCCGCGTACTTTTCTCCGTCACAGCCTTTGCGGTATGTGATTACTTGATAGTATGCCAGACTGCTCCGCGAGTGTCAACAATCTGCGGCGTTCCTGGGCGGCTGTCTACTGCTCGGTAGGAGCAGAGCCTACGCCGTCCGGCAGGCGGAAAAACGGCTCGCGCCGCGTCAGGGCGTGCATGATGCGCTCGCGGTGACGTGGCAGCAGCGATTCGGGCAGCGCGTCGGGCGCGAACCACGCCAGCTCCAGCGATTCGCCGTCGAGCGCTTCCAGCCGTCCGCCTACCACGCGGCATTCAAACGTGATACTGGTAATCGCCACGTTGTCGCCGTTGGGATACGTGGTGATGTGACTCGCCCCGCCATAGACGCCGGTAATGCGCTCCGGCACGACGTCCAGCCCGGTTTCCTCGTGCACTTCGCGGATCACCGCCGCGGCGGGTTCCTCGCCCGGCTCGATCATGCCGCCGGGAATGCCCCACAGCCCGCTGTCGGATCGCCGCTGGAGCAAAATCGCACCGTCCTGGTTGCGGATAATGGCCCCCGCACCGGTCAATATCAGTAAATCGTGCCCGATGCGCGATCGTATCGTTTGGACGTAGTCTGAAGGGGGCATGGCAGCTTCCTTTGAGCCGGATGATGTGGCGCTGAGTTGCCCCGATTTTACCCCGGCGCGCGGGCGTGCTGCTGCGCGTCTCCCCTACGGCAGCCTCACCTTTGCGCCCATCGCTTTCGGCGCGACGGCGCGGTAGCTCTCCACGATCCACGGCTGCACGAAACACGCGGGCGGGATCGTGCCCGGCGGAAAATGGAACTCCACCCAGCCCGATTTCCCCAGGTTGTAGCCCATCGGCTCGGCGAACGGCAGAATCAGCACGTCCTCGGCGGACTCAGGCAGCTTCACGCCCAGGTACAACTCCGTGCGTTCCCCTTCTTTCGCTCCGAGGAAGACGAAGATCTTCTTGTTGACCTTGATCACCCGCTCGCCCCACGGAAAATCCTCGAACGCGCCGGGCAGGTCCAGTGCGAACGCGCGCAGCGCCTCGCTGATTTGGGATACTTCGGTCGCCATCATCCATTCCTGGTGCTTGGCTCACGGCAGCGAAAAGAATCCGCGACGGTCCGTGTCATACTCCGCCATTGCCAGCTTGACCTCGACCCCGATCGGGATCTCGTACACCAGCCAGCCGACCTGTTCCGCGCCGCCGAGGATCTCGCCTTGCAGCGGCTTGTCGGAAGGCGGCAGGGTCACGCCGGGAACCGAATCATAGATGATTCCCGTGGTGCTCACCAGTTTCAAGCTGTCGCGGATCTCGCTCAGATCGCAGATGTCGTCCGGCGACTTCGTGCACTTGATCTGGAACTGCACCTTGCGATATTCGTCCGTCTCGCTGGGCGGATCCTGCGTGTCCACGTACGAGACCGCCTGCGCGCGGACGTCGTACTTGTTGGTGATCATGTACTTGCCTGCCGGGACCGGATCGTTGCGCGTGCCCTTGCCTTCGTTCATCGTGGAGGCAGGCGTGCCCGAACAGGCCAGGATCGCCAGCACCAGCGCCGCGATCACGCCGCTGACGGCGAAGAACGGTCGGCCCTGTAAGCGTTTCATCGTGTCGTCTCTTTCCAACACTTGCGCGTTTTTTCCGTACCGGTGTGTTACACCGTCGGTTCGTACTTGTCATTACGTAATTCATAAATCAATTGTCGCATTTTTCCCGTCGCGCAGGTGCATTTCCGACAAAAAATGGGCCGGATGGCCCACTTGTGAAGAGCTTACGGCGTGTCTTCTGGTAAGGTGATATGGGATAAATTGCGTAGGGCATGGCGCAGCGCCTGTCTGGTCACTTCATCGGGGTGGTTTTGGGCCCATGCCAGGAGCCAGTCGCTGAATTCGGCTTCGTCGGGATACATGATGCTCAGGTCAATCGCGGCCTGAATTTGTCTGTGGCTTGCGCCTTCATCAGGGGTACGGGCAGGCTGTCCGGAACCGTTCATCTGCGCTATCAGATCGGCGCGGTAGCCAAGTGCTTCTTCCGGCGCGACACGGTGCAGCGCGATATACGCTCGTGGTGGTCCGTCGATGTCGGAAACAGCCTGTTTGATGAGATCGATGACCTCGGGGATGGTGGGAATCACGAGTGACAGGCTGAAGATCGCCGCATCTTGTGCGGTATCGCGCCATGTCGGCCACGCCGAGACGATTTTCCGCAGCGTTCTCTCACGGTCGATGACGCCGTCGCGTGCCAGGCGGCACAGGATATCGGTGGCCTGGATTTGTGTCCAGTCATACTCCCCAAAGGCGATATCGTTCAGAATTGGCAGCGCAACTTCCGGGCGGTGGTAGAACATCTCGAAAATCGCTGCTTGGCACATGCTCATCCACTCGCCAAGCCCATTGAACCGATCCTGAAGCTCGGCGGGTTTGAGATGCTTGTTCTCGCCATAGTAAAAGTAGTGCGGCAGGTTCCGGATCTGGGGGGCGCTAAGCCGTGCGGCTGCTTCGCGGGCGCGGCGCTCGAATTCGGGCCGCGCCTCGTATGCTGATGCTACCCACGCGACGAATTCGGCTTCCTGGGGAAGCTTTGCGCCTGAATTATCGCCGGATGAGGGCCGGGTGAACGGTGCCATGAGTTTCTCTCGCCAACGTTGCACGCTGCGATCCGTCTTACGATTCCGCCGCCATCTCGCGTGCGAAGCGTGTGATCAGCATCCCGCCGGGACGCCCGTTTTTGACCGCGACGATCTCCGCGATGATGCTCAGCGCGATTTCCTCCGGCGACTTGCCCCCGATATCCAGCCCGATCGGCGTGTGGATGGGCGGCAGCTGGGCCATGTCCAGACCGGCGTCTTGCAGCCGTGCGGATCGCTCCTCGTGCCGCACCCGCTTCCCGATCGCGCCCAGGTAGCCGATCTCGTGCCCGGCCAGCGCCAGCATCAGCGCATCCTCGAAGCGCGGCTCGTGGTTCAGCGAGACGACGAACGTGCGCACGTCCACGCCCACGCGCCGGATCACCTCGGCGGGCCACGCCGCGATGACCTCGTCCGCATCGGGATGTTTTTCGCGCGTGGCGAAGGCCGGGCGCGCGTCGGTGACCACCGTGCGCATGCCCAGGATCTTGGCGAAGCGCACCAGCGGTTGCGCGGCCACGTCGCCGCCGAAGATCAGCAGCACGGGCGGGGGCAGCACCGGCTCGAACAGCGCCACCGTGCCGTCGGGGTAGGTGGTCGAAGCGGGCTTGTCGCGGCGCATGGCGGCCAGCGCGTCACGGATCACGGCGTCGGGCAGGCCGTCGCCGCCCGATCCGTCCGCCAGGATCTGCGCGTGGCGCGCGTTTGGCTCGGCGGGCGTGCCCGGCGCGCACAGCGTTACCTTGACGTGACGCTCCGGCCCGCTGCGCAGTAGGTCGAGCATGGGCTGGTCGAGCTTTTCCACCAATACGTCGATCTTGCCTTCGCAGTTCAGGCCGATCTCGACCAGCGGGTTTTCGACGTGCTTGTAATGCAGCATCAGTGCGTTACCGCCCGCCAGCACGTCCTGCGACGTCTCGTAGACGTCCGTCTCGACGCAGCCGCCGCTGACCGCGCCCGCAAAGCGGTTATCGCGCGTGATCGCCATGCGCGCGCCGAGCGGCTGGCTCGACGAGCCGAAGATCCGCACGATGGTCGCCACCGCGACCGGTTCCCCTGCATCCAGCCATTCTGCTGCTTGCGCCAGAATATCGTCTTTCATGGTTAGCGCCGTCTACCCTTCTTTTGCCTGTCTTTACCCGGCTGCCGCTCCGTGCGGCGGTCGGGAGAGTCGCCATCCATTTTGACGAGCCGGGGCTGGAACTCCGCCAGCGCCTCGACCAGATCCGCCTGATCGGCCATCACTTTGCGGATGTCCTTATAGGCCCCTGGCGCTTCGTCCAGGCCCGCCGAGATCAGCTCGACGTTTTGCTCCTTCAAATACCGCCGCACGCTGTCCCAATCGAACTTTTCGATCGCGCGCTTGCGGCTCAGGCGGCGGCCCGCCCCGTGCGACGCGCTGTTGAGCGCCTCGGCGCTGCCCAACCCGCGCACCACGTAGCCCGGCGCGCCCATGCTGCCGGGGATCACGCCCAGCACGCCCGTTCCGGCGGGGGTCGCGCCCTTGCGGTGCACGATCACGTCCTGCCCGTCGAACGTTTCCTGCCACGCGAAGTTGTGGTGATTCTCCACGCCGCCCACTACCGGGAAGCCGATTGCCTCCGCGATCTGCTGGTGGATGATGGCATGGTTCGCGCTGGCGTAGCGCCCCGCGAGCGTCATCGCCGCCCAATATTCCGCCCCCGCGCTGTGATCCAGCCCCAGCCACGCGAGGTGCTGGTACTCCTTCGGCAGCGTCTCGTGCAGCTGCATGGCGATGCGCGTGTAGCGGTTCGCCATTTCCAGCCCGAAGCGGCGGCTCCCGCTGTGGCTCAGCAGAGCGAGATACGTGCCGGGTGCAATTGTACCCAGCGGGGAGGGAATCTCCGAGTTGACGACCAGCGCGCCGAACTCCACGAAGTGATTGCCCGATCCGCTCGTGCCAAGCTGGTGCCACGCGACGTCCTTGAACAGCCGCGCGGCGGGATGCTCGTCCCACAGCGGATCGTCCATCACCTCGTGCTCGCGCGGGATGGACCACGTGCTGCCCGCGCCGAAGCGCGTTTGTTCTTCCAGCACCGTGCGGAAGCGCTCGCGCTTCTGCGTGAGGATGTGCGGCGAGGCGTCGAACACGGTCAGCCGCATCCGGCAGGCGATGTCCACGCCCACCGCGTACGGGATCACGGCGTTATCCGTCGCCAGCACCCCGCCGATCGGCAGGCCGTAGCCGGGGTGCGCGTCGGGCATCAGCGCCCCTCGCACCGAGATCGGCAGCTTCGCCGCGCGTTTCATCTGGTCCAGCGCGTCCGATTCGATGCCGTCCCGGCCCCATACCTTGTACGGGATCGCGTCCACGGGGCTGTCGGTCGATTTGCGCGCGTTGTAGTCCGTATCCGTCATCACGGTTGCGGCGACCGCGCCGTAAACCGGGTGATCGGTGTACTCTGCCGGCGCGCGCAGCACGTCCGCCAGCGCCGCCAGAATGTCGGCTTCCGGCGTGCCCTGTGCCTCCGCGTCGGCGGCGACCTTCAGCGCGAGGCCGACCGCGCGGCCCGGCTGGAAGCCCAGATCGATCAGCGTTTGTCCGTTCATGAGAAGTCCATTATCTCCGGGCGTGCGCTCGTTGCTCCCGGCGCATAGCTGCCCTTAACATCCATTATAGTCAGAGTTGCCGTTTGCCGTACCGTGGAGGTTCATGCGCCGTACTGCCGCCTTCATCCGCCTCAGCCGGTTCCACTTTCTGCCGCTGCCGCTGCTCACCTATGCCGTGGGCCTCGCCCTGGCGAACCGCGATCGCGGCGGGCTGGACGCCGGACGGCTGCTGGCCGGGGCGGGCATCGAGCTGCTGGCGCAGTTGAGCGCCGCCTACTTCAACGATTACTGGGACCGGCCCACCGATGCGATCAATACGCGCCGCACGCTGCTGTCGGGCGGCAGCGGCGTGCTGAATACGGGCTTTCTCCCGCCCTGGATCGCGCTCGCCGCCGGGATCGCCTGCCAGATCGGGGCGCTCCTCGGCGCGACGCTGGCGGGTTTGCCCTCTATAAGCTGGCTGCTGCTGGCCGGGGCGCTGTTCGCGGCCCTGTTTTACACCGCCCCGCCGCTCAAGTTGGGCTGGCGCGGCCTGGGCGAACTCACCACCGGCATCGTCGCCGCGCTGATCGTTCCCCAATGGGCCTACAGCCTGCAAACAGGCCACCTCAGCCTCGATCTGTTCCTGATCTGCCTGCCGCTGCTGCCCATCGTCGCCTCGCTGTTTCTGGCGATCGCCGCGCCCGATCTGCCTGCCGACGCGCAGGTGGGCAAACATACGCTGCCGGTGATCGTCGGGGAAGGGCGAATCGCATGGCTCTATGCGGGCATGGTGAGTGTGGGCGTGCTGGCGGCGCTGGTGCTCTGGCCGGGGCGCGTGCCGTCCGGTGCGCTGGCGCTGGGCGCGCTGATCGCGCTGCCGCTCGTGCTGCTGGCATGGCATGGCCTGCGCGCGCCGCTGAGCGACCGGCCTCTGGTCTTACTGTGGATGATCGTGCGCGCGGGGTTGGTCCCCCTGGCACTGATTGTGATTCTGGTGCTTGGTGTGTGGCTTTCGTAGCGATGGGCGCGGTCGATACAGGGGGGTAGCGCGTCGCATCGCCAGCCACGATTTCACTTTAGATAAAGAACCGCGCGGTCCACTCCGCGGCGGCCAATAGTACCGCTGCCTTTAATGCGGTCAGGTGGGTGCGCACCCGCAGCCGTGGCAGGTGCAGGTCGTGGAGATGCTCGGATAGTGTCATGACGAAGATCGGCAGCAGGCCCAACACGCCCACCAGCCCGAACTCCAGCACGTCCAACAGCATGTCCAGGTCGATCTCGATTGCATCAAAGAGGTTTAGCAGCAACTCCCCAAGGCGCTTTTCTCCTCTGTGCGTGCGCACGGTAGGGCCGTTCGGCCTCCGGTCGATGGTGGTTCAAAGTGAGAGCGGGCGGGTGGGGAGGAGCCAACACCCATTTGTCGCACAGTAACTCCCCACCCGGGCCGCTCGCGGAACGGTTAAGCCCGGTGTGCAGGCCGCTTACCGGCCTGCCTCTCGTTCTTGCAAAAAACTTGCGGCCCCTTCGTTTCTCTGGCGGGCGACGTTTCCATTACACGTCTGCTTCCCTATCGCGCGCCGTATCCATTACATGTGGGCCAGTCATTCCAGTTCGGTTGTGATTCGGTTCGGTCGAGTGGCATTCACCCCCGACCGAACCAGCCATTGACTAGTCGATCAGGATGGTGAATGCGGAGCGAAATTGGTGCTTTCCTGGACCTGCGTCGCAATTACCTGTTTTGCGAGACATGGTCACCTCCGCTGCTCTGGCCGAGTTTTTCGGCCTTACCTACGAGTCCCGGAGCAGTTCCCCTCAGCTCCGAGATGGTTTCTGTGGCCGTGTAGACGATATCTTCCAACCAGCCTACCATCTCGTCGCGGGGGAGCGTCGGGAGGGGCGCCAGGCAGTCTGCGCATACGTCGTCGTGCAGACGGTCGAGCGCGTTAAACAGCGTCTCGAACCACACAACGTCATACGCTGTGCCTGTCAACTGGTTGGTTTGGACCCGCTGGATGGTCATCGTCACAGCCTTCCTGCTGTACGTACTGCTTAAAAGACGTTCGGGACGGTGCGAGAGTTCCATTTCTCGCGCTTATCGCCCCTTCGCTGCGTTCCCCGAACCAAAACGCAACCGGGGCGTGGGACCACTGATTTTCAGATCCCACGCCCCGGTGAAGGGTCGAGCTTGCTGGCGGCTGAGAACGCTACAATGCGCCCTCCATGCCACACGCTCCGTGAGATCGCTGGCTGCCAACCGGTTCCCAACTGTCTTTCACCTCGGCCAGCGAGGGGATTGACAGTGCTACACGCGGATTCAACTGCCCATAAACGCCCGCATCATGCGGGAAGCGTTCGTCGGGCTTGCTATCGTCTGCGGTATCAAGTTCGCTAAACAGATTGAGCGAACCGGGTAACATTAGGCTTGCCTTTCGATAGATGTCTGATCGAGCATTTCGAGAATGCTGGACCCCTGGATGAAGATGCGCCTTACGCCCGCAGGTCGGCTGATCCGCAGGTATCCGGCGTCAATCAACTTTTTCAGGGTGCTGAGGCTGACGCCGAGCAGTTCTGCCGCCTCTTGCCGGGAGTATACGGCTTTTGAGTTAATGGTACGACTGCCGTCTATCATCCCTTATTCTCCTACCATAGCAAGGTTCAGTGTAGCACGGCTCCGGTGGCAAGTCAAGCACCTATTGCCGCCAAATACAGATACTATCCATTCTACAGGATTGTATAAGGTTCAGGAAGGGTCAATCCCCCGACCCATATACCTGTTATCTACTGTTTTTCGTAGGGGCGATGCTTGCATCGCCCGCTGTCAGCAAGGCCGGGTAAAGCAAGCTCTACCCCTACGCACATATGGCTTGGCGACTTACTCCCAGATTGCCTGTTCATCGTGGGGCGTATCACCATACGCCCCTGCAAAACACGCCGCCTACCAGCTGCCGTCGGCGCAGGCCATACGCCCGGGCGACAGGCGCAAAAAAACGCCGGGCATGGGGGAGACAGCCTCCATACCCGGCTGTTTTAGCTTCAAACACCGGTTTGCCGGGCAGATTATTCCATTAGCGGCGGCCCGGTCCTGGCTGCCGCTTACCCGCTGATCTCGATGTAACGCTTCCACGTATCGGGACCAGTTCCCATCTCGATCACCAGATAGCTGGTGCGTGGCGTTTTCGGCTCCCACAGCATCTTCATCCCTGCTTCACCGGGCAGGCGGCTGCCTTTGCGGTGATTGCAGGCGAAGCAGGCGCAGGCCGTGTTTGACCACGTATTTTTCCCCCCGCGTGACACGGGCAGGATGTGATCGACCGTCAGATCGCGCCGGGTGAGCGGCTTGCCACGGATCATGTCCCCGACCTTGCCCCCGCAGTAGATGCAGGTGTAGTTGTCGCGGACGAGTACCCCCTGGCGGCTCCAGTGGGCGTGGCGGCGCGGAACGTTGATGAAGTGCCGCAGGGCGATGACGGACGGAACTCGGTACTTATCGCGGACGGTGCGTAGAAAGCGATCGGATTCTTCGACCACGAACGCTTTGCCGGAAATCAGAAGGTTGATGGCGCGCGGAATGCCGATGACCGTTAGCGGTTCCCACGTGCCCCCGTTCAGGAGTAGAACATGCCCTTCGATCATGGACCACTTCCGACCACTCTGGCAGAGTGCCAGATGTCTGGCCTACGATGCCCGTTATTATACCTTTTTTCACGCAAAGTGATACTCAATCCGGTGGCGCTGCCCCATCAGCTCATACATACTGCGCCCAGGTTAAGGCCCGCCACTCCCCGCGCCAAGCGCAGGTGAAATCGCGGCGAAGGATTTTTTACGCGTGAGTTGCAGTCACACGTTTACCGGGCGAGAATGGGCGCATACAATGAAGAATGCGCCGTGATTGCAGTAAGAAACAATAAAGGCGGGCCATGCACGACGAATCGCTCTTGCAGGATTTGAGGGAAGTCCACGCATCCGAAGCCCAGATCAACATGCTCCGGCAGGCGGATGTTGTCACCTATTCGCGGTTGTTCGCGCTGCTGGGCGATACCGCCGTGCACCCGGAATATCGCGCCGTCTTGTGCCGCACCCTTCAGCTTGTCGCGCAGTGCGTCGATAAGCGCCGGGCCGTCGGGCCGCTGTTGGACGCGCTGCGCTCCGACGAGACCGAACTGCACTGCGCTGCCGCCTATGCCTGCGGCACGATGGGTCTCAAGCGGGCGATTCCCCGGCTGGGCGAGCTGGCGTCGGACAAAAACCAGCCGTTCCAGACGCGCATCTGCGCGCTTCAGGCGCTCGGCTCGATGGCGGACCCGCGCGCGATCTCCGCGCTGTGGTCGATCGTGGACGATGCGGCGGAGCCTCCCGAGCTGCGCAGCAGTGCGCTCGAACAAACGGCATCGTGCGTGAACGACGATTCGATTGCCCGTTATATCCGCCTGCTCGGTGACACCAGCCCCGATCTGCGCTTCTGGTCCGCCTACTGTCTGAGCCAGGCGTGTCACACGGCGGACATTTCGCCCGCGCTGCCGGATCTCGATCGCGTTGTGGCCTCCGATCACGCCCTGCCGGACTGCTGGGGCTGGCACGTGGACCGCGAGGCGCTGCGGCCCTTCGAGTTCATCTACTTCCGCGCCTTGAGCGGCGATTCGGAGGCCTGCCCGGCGAATACCTGGATCGTCAGCCCGGCTGCGGAATTTGAAACGTTCGTGGAGCGGCACCGCCGCTGGTCGAACACCTGGGAATACGCGACCGATCTGCTTCCGCCGGTCGCGTTCCGCATCGATCCGGCTTGGTTGATGGCGCAGTTCGGCCAGCGCTGGCCGTCGGCGGCGTTCGACGTGCGCAGCCCCAAACCGCAGGCTTACCTGTTTGACGTTCAGCTCATGCTGGACGGCGGGATGCTGATCGGCGGCCTGCACCGGGACGGGTACGCCCTCGTGCTGACGGGCGCTAAAGACGCCGCGCGCGAGGTCGCCGCGTGGTATCGCAGCCTGTTCGCGCCGGATCAGCCGCTGTTTCTGTACGAGTGGGCAGGCACCGCCTCCCCGATCGAGTTGGAGACGCAGGACGACGCCTCCGACACTTGGGACGAGTGGTAACGCAGCGGGGGCAGCAAAACTAAGGGCGGGTAAATCCCGCCCTGCAAAACTCACTGAGACGTGTTTGTCTCCCCTCTCCAACTTGATTCTGGGAGAACGACACTTTTGAGGGGGAAGGTTGAAAA